>BOAV01000058.1 GCA_026002045.1 Spirochaetia bacterium
GGGATCTCAGTATTCAGCGGGCCGGGGCGGAGCCGGTGCTGATGGAGGTGGAGCTTGCCCGTACCGACCCGGAACGGGCCCAGGGACTCATGTACCGGAAAAGCCTGGATGACGGCAAGGGGATGCTCTTTATCTTCGAACGGGATCAGATCATGTCCTTCTGGATGAAGAATACCCTTATCCCCCTGTCAATCGCCTTTATTGCCTCCGACGGCAGGATCATCGAAATAAAAGACATGGAACCCCTTAATTTATCCACGGTCCAGTCAAGCCGTTCGGTACGCTACGCACTGGAAGTAAGCCGGGGCTGGTTCAGCCGTGCGGGAATCGGCATTGGGGATATTTTACAATTTTGACATTATTGCTATACTCCTAAAAGGGGAGGGGGCGCATTCTCGGAGTGCTGCCCTCCATTAGGAGAGCTTTTGTTTAAAGGTTTAACCCAACGGGTCCAGCGTATTCTTTCCGCATCCGCACAGGAGGAGGCCCGCCGTTTTAGCGCCGATCAGCTGCTTCCTGAACATGTCATTATCGCCCTTCTCAGGGAAGGGGCGGGGATTGCCTGTAAGGCTCTGATGTTCCTCCGTATTGACTTGCTGGACTTCAGATTGTCCGTGGAAGGTGAGACCCCCCGGGTGTCCGCGATTTTGGTTCATGGGGATGTGCCCCCTTCAAAACGCACCAAGGCCATGCTGGAAATCGCCACCGAGGAAGCCCGGAACATGGGCAGCGATTACCTGGGCACCGAGCACCTCCTTTTTGCAGCCATGCGGGAACAGAATTCAACGATTCAGATCTACCTGAAAACCCGTGCGGTAGACACGGATATGCTGCGGGTGGTGATCCAGACCACCTTTAACCGGGGCTCCCGCCCTGATCCGGAGTACCGTTCCTCCGCAGGGAGCTTCGCCGGAAGTTCCGACGGGGGCTATCAGCCCTGGGTGCTGCACCGTGAGCAGGAATACAAGTCCCATGGGCCCCGGGTACGGCCCGCGTCCTATCCCGTACTTACCCCCACCCTGAACGAATTTTCCCGTGACCTTACCGAACTTGCCCGGACCGGGAAGCTTGATCCCGTTGTGAGCCGCGTTAAAGAAATTAACCGTGCAGTGCGCATCCTTGCCCGGCGGACCAAAAACAACCCCGTCCTGGTGGGTGAGCCCGGTGTAGGAAAAACTGCCATTGTTGAGGGGCTTGCCCAGCTCTTTGCCGGGGATGAGGTTCCCTCAGCCCTTGCGGGGCGGCGCATCCTTTCCCTGGATCTGGGTTCCGTAGTGGCGGGCACCAAATACCGGGGGGAATTCGAGGAACGGATCAAGAAGATCATGCGGGAAATTGCCCAGTCAGGGAACGTGATCCTCTTTATCGACGAAATTCACACGATCATCGGGGCAGGGGGCGCGGAGGGGACCATCGACGCCTCCAACATGTTCAAGCCCGGCCTTTCACGGGGGGACATCCAGTGCATCGGGGCAACCACCCTCTCCGAATACCGCAAACATTTTGAAAAGGACGCCGCCCTGGAGCGGCGCTTCCAGTCCATCGTTGTTGAAGAACCCGGCCTTGAGGATACCCAGGAAATTTTGAAGGGCCTTCAGAAAAAATACGAGGATCACCACCGGGTGTCTTACACCGCCGAAGCGGTGGCCCAGGCAGCCCGGCTGGCCCAACGTTACCTCACCGGGCGCTTTATGCCCGACAAGGCCATCGACATTCTGGATGAGGCCGGGGCCATGCGGAAGCTGGAACGGGCCGCCCAGCCCCCGGAAATTTCCGGCATCGAGGCGGAAATTTTGCTGCTTACCGAAGAAAAGGGCGCACTGGTCACCGCCCAAGATTACGAGCGGGCCGCCGAAGTGCGGGATCGGGTGCAGACTCTGCGGAACAAGCTGGAATCGGTGAAGCTCGCCTGGGAACGGTCATCCCGGAACGAGCGGGCGCTGGTAGACGAGGCCGACATACGCCGGGTAGTGGCGGAGGTCACGGGGATTCCCCTGATGCACCTTGAGGAACAGGATTCCCGGCGGCTCCTCAACATCGAAGCGGAACTCCACCGGTCGGTCATCGGGCAAGACGATGCGGTCAGGCGCATTGCCTCCGCGATCCGCCGCTCCCGTGCGGGGATATCGAGCCCCAAACGGCCCCAGGGTTCCTTTATTTTTCTGGGACCCACCGGTGTGGGAAAGACCCTCCTTGCCAAGCGGCTTTCCGAATACCTCTTCGGCAGCGAGGAAGCCTTGGTCCGCATCGACATGTCGGATTATATGGAGAAACATAACGCTTCCCGGCTCGTGGGGGCCCCGCCCGGCTTTATCGGCTATGAAGAAGGGGGTGTCCTCACCGAAAAGATCAGGCGGAACCCCTACCGGGTGGTCCTCTTCGACGAGATTGAAAAGGCCCACCGGGATGTGTTCAACCTGCTCCTGCAAGTGATGGAGGAGGGGGAACTCAGGGACAACCTGGGCCATGCGGTGAGTTTCCGCAATACGGTGATCATCATGACCAGCAACGCCGGTGTGCGGGAAATTTCCCGTGATTCCAGGCTGGGCTTCGGCGCAGGCTCCGGGATCATGAGCATGGCCGAAATCGAATCCCAGGCCCTTTCTGAACTCCGCCGTCTCTTTAACCCCGAATTCTTAAACCGCGTGGATGATGTGGTGGTCTTCCATCCCCTGGACATGAAACAGATCGAGGCTATTTTCGACTTGCAGGCCGCGGAGCTTGCGGAGCGCCTTGCGGAACAGGGTTACGGCCTCCGCATCCTCCCCGCCGCCCGCAGGCTCCTGATCGAAAAAGGCTGGGACCCAAAATTCGGCGGCCGCCCCCTGCGCCGCACCATCCAGAAAGAGCTGGAAGATCCCCTGTCAATGCTGATTCTGGAAGGGACTTGGAAAGCGGGCGCCGTCTTTACCGCCGACGGGCGGAAGGGGAAGATAAATCTGGCGGGGAAGATGCCTGTCGCATCTGCAAGCCCTTTGGCTGCTGAACCTGTATTGGAGGAAAAAGCATGATCAATTTACCCTTAGCCGGAACCGGCAAAACGATTGCTATCAGGCCCTCAAAAATAATCGCCGTGGGCTTGAATTACCGGGAGCATGTAAAGGAAAGTTTGAGCTTTGGCGATAAAGCCCATGAAATGCCTACAGAACCGGTGCTTTTTGCCAAGACCCCCAATGTACTCATCAGCCCCGGGGAACCCATCATCATCCCTGCGTTTATCAAAGACTATCACTTTGATGATCCCCGCACGGACCCGGAATGTGAGCTGGCAATTATTATCGGGAAGCGGGGCCGCCATATCCCGGCGGAAAAGGCCTTCGAGCATGTGCTGGGCTATACCTGCTTTAACGATGTAAGCCAGCGGAACATCCAGAAATCCGATCCCTCAGGCTGGTTCCGGGGCAAGTCCTTCGACACCTACGGCCCCATCGGCCCCGTGGTGGTCAGTCACCGGGATATCGGGGACCCCCAGCGCCTTGCCATCTGCACCCGGATAAACGGTGTGGTGAAACAGTCCGGCAACACTGCCGACATGATCTTCTCCATCCCCGTATTGATCGCCTACATTTCCAAAAACTTCACCCTGGAAGAAGGGGACATCATCGCCACCGGCACTCCCAGCGGCATCAGCCCTATCCGTCCCGGCGACACCGTGGAAGTTGAGGTGGAGAAGATCGGGGTTTTGCGGAATCCGGTTGCGGGGGAGCCGTGATACTTGACACTTTTCCCGCTCTCTGCTATCTTGATTCAGACAATTAATGATTCTCATAATAAAAAGGGTCGTTTAAACGGCCCTTTTTTGTTGGAGATGAGGGGGATATCGGTGCGGTTTACTCCCAAAACGGTGGAACCGGGAACCCCGGAAGGGAATCTGCGGGAAGCCCTGGAACCGGTAGC
Organism: Spirochaetia bacterium; assembly: GCA_026002045.1. Lineage (GTDB taxonomy): Bacteria > Spirochaetota > Spirochaetia > Treponematales > Breznakiellaceae > BNUT01. Next base: position 3,898 of record BOAV01000058.1, read on the forward strand.
CCGGGGGATGGGATTATCCCTGGTGGAACTGACCGTTTCCCGGCATAAGGGCAGTACCCAAATCCGGGCGGTGGTGTACAAGAAGGGGATCGTCGGGATTGACGACTGTTCCGCCTTTCACCGGGCCAGCATTCCCCGGCTGGAACTGGCCTTTCCCGGAGCGGACCTCTATGTGGAGGTGTCCTCACCGGGGATAGACCGGCTCATCAAGGACGGGGCCGAATTCGTCCACTATGTGGGCAGGGGAGTGCGGTGTTACCGTACCGACATATCCGGTTGGTCCGCCGGGATATTGGAATCCGCAGACGAAGCGGGTATTGTGCTTAAAGGGAAAGCCGCCGGAAGTATGGATGGCGAAGAAAAGATACGTATTCCCTACGATCATATTGCCAAAGCCAAATTGGATCCCCAGTGGGATGCCTTAGGCAATCAGGTTTAAAAGGAGGTATAAGAGCGTGGCAACTAATATGTCTGAATCAATCCGCCAACTCAGCGAGGAGCGCGGAATTTCAGAGGAGCTGATCCTCACAACTATTGAAGAAACCCTGATCGCGGCTTATAAACGCCGTTTTGGGAACGCTGATAATGCCATAGTCCGGTTTACCGACGATAAGGAAGTGTCGATTTACGCACAGAAGATGATCGTTGACGGGGTCTACGATCCGGTTTCTGAAATAGACCTGGAAGAGGCACGGGAACTGAACCCGGATGCGGAAATCGGGGACGAAATCCTCATCGAGGTTGACCCCAAGGATTTTGACCGGATTGCGGTCCAGAGCGGCAAACAGACCGCCCATCAGTCCCTCCGGGAGATACATAAGGATACCCTCTACTCGGAATTCAAGGATAAGGTAGGGGAGATCATCATCGGCTACTACCAGCGGGAGCGGAACGGTACGATTTACGTGGACCTCGGCAAAATGGAGGGCATACTTCCCAAGAAGTACCAGTCCCCCCGTGAAACCTACCATGTAAACGACCGGATCAAGGCCCTGATTACCGAGGTGAACAAGACCCCATCGGGCCTCCAGGTGGTGCTTTCCCGGACTCACACCGACTTTGTCCGGGCCATTTTTGAGCTTGAGGTGCCCGAAGTTTACGATAAGACCGTGGAAATCCACAAGATAGTCCGGGAGCCGGGCTACCGCACCAAACTGGCGGTCTACTCCAACCGGGATGACGTGGACCCCGTGGGGGCCTGCGTGGGCCTCAAGGGTGTGCGGATTCAGGCGGTTATCAAGGAGCTTGAGGGCGAAAAGATCGACATCCTCAAGTACGATCCTGACCCCCGCCGCTTTATCAAGAACGCCCTTTCCCCCGCTGAAGTGCGGGATGTGGTGATTTTGGACGAGGCCAAGCATCAGGCCCTGGCGGTAGTGAACGATTCCCAGCTTTCCCTGGCCATCGGCAAGCAGGGGCTGAATGTCCGTCTGGCCAACCGCCTGGTGGACTGGAACATCGACGTAAAAACCGATGCCCAGTTTGGGGATATGGATATCGCCGCCGAGTCCCGGCGGGCGGTTAACGAACTCTTCGGGGATACCGGGGAATATGAAGAGGAATTCTCCAGGATTGCGGAACTGCCCGGCGTGGATGCCGCGGTGGTTGCGGCCCTGCAGGAAGGCAATATTGAGTTCATCGAAGACTTCCTGGCCCTGGGGCCGGAGGAACTGGGAGAATTCAAGAGCGTCACTGAGGAACAGTTTGATGTTCTCCGCAAACTTATCGAAGAATATGTGGAGATCATTGAGGAAGAAGGCGGGGAAGAGGGGACTTTTGTTGAAGGGGAAGAAGCGGAGGCCGGTGAAGCCGGTTCCGCTGTGGCGGAAGTTGAAGTCGAAGAAGAAGCTGAAGCTGAAGAATATGAATGTCCTGAGTGCGGTGCAAAAATTACCGTGGATATGACGAACTGTCCAAATTGCGGTATTGGTTTGAGCTTTGAATACGAAGAATAAAGGTGGATTATGGCTGAGGATTTAGAGAACACCCAAAAACCTAAGGCGGAACTCATTAAGAAGCCGCTCAGTGAGCGGACGCCCAATGAGCGCGAAGCATCCGGGGGAAGCTCTGCCGGGAACCAAGCGGCGGAGCATGGTGAACGCCGGAAGGTGATCGTCGTAAAAAAGAAGCCCGCTGCGGCAGCTCCCTCAACCCCTCAGGCGTCGGTGAAAAAGCCTCAGCCCAAGGTTGTTGTTGCTGCCCGTCCGGAATCCGCACCCCGCGACACCTCCGCCGGAGAAACCGCCACGCCTTTAGCAGGCGGAGACGGTCAATCGGCCGCAATCGATCAAAAGACAGACAGTCCTTCTGAACATCCTGCTTCACAGAGCCCTGCGGAAGGCGGTTCCGCAGAAGGTAAAGATGCGGGGCAGCGGGTTCCCTTTGCCATTACCCAGCGGCCCGCGGCCGCGGCCGGCCGGGTCGGCGGGCGTCCTGTTGGGCGCAGCCCCCGTGAAGAGGGTTCACCCCGTCCATCCCAGCCGCCCTTCCCGACCCGGCCCGCAGGCGTCGCAGGCCGGGTCGGCGGCAGACCCATGGGCCCCCGTCCCGAAGGCGGCTTCAACGGCCCCGGCGGGGATCGCGGCCCCCGTCCCGGCGGCTTTAATGGTCCCAGTGGACAGGGCGGGCAGGGCAGCAGACCCGGCTTCAATGGTCCCCGTCCGGGCGGCTTTAACGGTCCCGGCGGACAGGGTAACAGACCCGGCTTTAACGGTCCCCGCCCCGGCGGCTTTGGCGGCGGACCCGGCAGGCCCGGCTTTAACGGACCCCGTCCGGGCGGCCCCGGAAGACCCGGCGGCTTTGGCGGACGGCCCGGCGGTCCCGGCGGACGACCGGGTGGTAACAACGGCCTTCCCTCTGCTTCCACCTCACTGGGTGAAGGCAAGGGACCGGTCAAGCGGACCTTTAAGGCGAAAAAGCCGGTCTATACCCGCAGGGACAAGGAACTTGAGATGGAGGAAAAACTCCTCCAGACCAAGAAAAAGATCACCCATATGGTCAACCCCATCCCCAAGTCCATCGAAATTATGGAGGTTATCTCCGTATCTGAACTTGCCCGGAAGATGAACCTCAAGGCTTCGGACCTTATCCAGAAGCTCATGAGCATGGGCCAGATGGTTACCATCAACCAGCAGATCGACGCGGAAACCGCCACCATCCTGGCAAGCGAATTCGGCACCGATGTAAAGATCATCAGCCTCTACGATGAGACCCTTATCGAAACCGGCTCCGATGATGGGGCTGCTATGGATCACCGGCCCCCGGTGGTTACCGTTATGGGTCATGTTGACCACGGCAAGACCAAGCTGCTGGATGCCATCCGCAGCGCCGACGTGGTCTCAGGCGAATTCGGGGGCATCACCCAGCATATCGGGGCCTACACGGTGGAAACCCCCAACGGCAGGATCACCTTCCTGGACACCCCCGGCCATGAGGCCTTTACAAGGATGCGGGCACGGGGCGCGCAGGTCACGGACATCGTTGTCCTGGTGGTCGCCGCCGACGATGGGGTCATGCCCCAGACCATCGAAGCCATCAACCACGCCAAGGAAGCGGAGGTTCCCATCATCGTGGCGGTGAACAAGATGGACAAACCCGAGGCAAACCCCGACCGGGTCAAGAGCCAGCTCTCCGAGCTGGGGCTTATGCCCGAGGACTGGGGCGGGCAGACCATGTTTGTGGAACTTTCGGCCCTGCGGAAAGAAGGTATCGACAAGCTGATTGACGCCATTCTCCTCCAGGCCGAAGTTCTTGACCTCAAGGCTAATTACAGCCACAGCGCCGAAGGGAAGGTCCTGGAATCCCGGATCGACCACGGCCGCGGTATCGTGGCTACCGTTTTGATAGAACGGGGAACCCTCCGTATCGGGGATTCCTTTGTGGCCGGCGTCTGGCCCGGAAAAGTGCGGGCATTATTCAACGACAAGGGGGACAAGCTTGAAGAAGCCACCCCCTCAATGCCCGTGGAAGTGCTCGGGTTCGAGGGAATTCCCAATGCCGGGGACCCCCTCCAGGTGGTTGATGACGAAAAGGTCGCCCGGGGTTTCTCCTCCAAACGGCAGGAACTCAAGCGCTTTGAGGATGCCAAAAACATCAGGAAGATCACCCTGGATAATCTCTACGACACCATCAGCGACGGTGCGATCCAGGAACTCAAGGTGATCATCAAGTCCGATGTGCAGGGCTCCGCGGAGGCCCTCCGTTCCAGCCTGGAAAAGCTTTCCACCAAGGAAATCAGGCTCAACGTGATCCAGGCCCTCCCCGGCGCCATCAACGAAGGGGATGTGGACCTGGCCATCGCCTCAAACGCCATCATCATCGGCTTTAACGTGCGGCCCGTGCCCAAGGCAAAGCTCCTGGCGGATCAGGAAAAGGTTGATGTCCGCCGCTACAACGTCATCTACAAGGCGGTTGAGGAGATAGAGCAGGCCATGGAGGGGATGCTCAAGCCCGATACCAAGGAAGAGGTTATCGCCACCGTGGAAGTGCGGGACACCTTCAAAACCCCGAAATTCGGCACCATCGCCGGCTGTTATGTGCTTACCGGTACGGTCAAGCGGAGCGCCAGCGTGAATATTATCCGGGAGGATATCACTATCCACACCGGGAAGATCGGCTCCCTCAGGCGCGTCAAGGACGATGTCCGGGAAGTGGCCGCCGGTTACGAATGCGGTATCGGCTTTGAAGACTTTGACGATGTCCAGGTTGGGGATCAGCTTGAGGTCTTTGAAATGGTGGAAGTGGCCCGAAAATTAAGTTAGGATATGGCGGAATATAGAACTGAACGGGTAGGGGCGCTGGTACAGGAAAAGATAGGCGCCCTTATCCTTGAAGGCAGAATCAAGGACCCCAGGGTTAACCCATTCCTTTCCATAACCAGGGTTGTGGTTTCCCGTGATCTCTCTTATGCGGATGTGTATGTTTCCAATATCCGCGCAGACGGCAATATCCCCCGGGGTGTCGAGGGACTGCAAAGCGCCGCTGGCTTTATCCAGGCGGAACTCGGTTCCTTTATGCACATACGGAAAACCCCCCGGCTCCGTTTTCACGCCGATGAAAGCATCCGGGAAGGCTTCGATATGATCAAAAAGATAGAAACTTTGGTAAACGGTGAGACAACAGTATCTAATGACGGTAAGTGAAAAGTCGGGCCTTCTGCTCCTCAATAAAAAATCCGGTCTCACCTCCTTTGACAGCCTGAATGCGGTGAAAAAAGCCCTTGGTACCGGTAAAGTGGGCCACACGGGGACTTTGGACAAATTCGCCTCCGGCCTCCTCGTAGTTCTTGCGGGAAGGGCGGTAAAACTTACCCCCTGGTTCTCACTTTGTACTAAGGAATACGAAGGGACTATCCGCTTTGGCGCCGAAACCGATACCCTGGACCCGGAGGGGGAGATTGTCGCGGAAGGTCCGGTCCCAAGCCGGGAGGCCCTTGAAAAAGCGCTGCCCCTTTTCCAGGGGGATATCCTTCAGACGCCCCCCCTATATTCGGCCATCCATGTGGACGGAAAACGGGCCAGCGAACGGGCCCGATCCGGGGAGTCCCTTGAAATGAAAAAGCGGCCCGTCACGATTCACGCCCTGGAACTGCTCTCCTGGGAGCCGCCTTTGGCCCGTGTCCGGGTCCGCTGTTCAAGCGGTACTTATATACGCTCATTGGCGCGGGATATCGCCCTTGCCGCCGGTTCACGGGCGCACCTTGTTGCCCTCAAGCGAACTCAGGTAGCGGGGTTTCGTCTTACTGCTGAAATGGAAGACAGTTCCGGAGCCCCGGATGCTATTACTGCGGCCTTACAGCCCATCAACAAGGCGGTTTTTAAGTCTCTGAACATCCCTTTTATCGTTGTTGATGGAGAAAGCGTACAAAAAATCATACAAGGTAAAGCGCTTTCTCAGATATTGAAAGAGAATACTAACCACAGAGGACACAGAGAAGAACACGGAGGGACACAGAGTTGTGATCAGAAAAATCTCTCCGTGTCCTCTGTGTCTTCCCTCCGTGCCCTCTGTGGTTCTTCTTCATCTTCTTCTGATTCATTTCCCGCCGGGACATTCTGCGGCGATGAATTTATCGCCATGATTGAAAGACAGGGGGCCGACTGGAAATACGGTTATGTCTATGCAGCCGGAACATCCGGTGCTTTGCCCCGAGGCGTGGATCATGCGCATCCTTGATTGGGAAGAATTTACCTCCCCCAAAATACCGGGAACGGAAACAGCGGGGCAGGGCGGCCTTGCTGTAAGCATCGGGGTTTTTGACGGGGTGCACCGGGGGCACCAAAGGCTTATCGAAAAGATAGTCCGCCATGGCGATGAGCACGGGAGCATCCCTACGGTGGTAACCTTTAAACAGAGCCCCCGGCGGCTCCTTCACCCTGATTCCTGGCACGGGGACATCTACAGCATTAAGCAAAAGCTTTCAGTTTTTGAAACTTTAGGGGTGAAGCAGGCGGTACTCATTGACTTTTCCGAAAATTTCAGTAAAATAACAGGAAGAGAATTTGTTGATCTGCTGAAAAGTCGGCGCCGCCTTGATTTTTTAACCGTTGGCGCCAATTTTCGCTGCGGATACCGTCTGGACACCGATGCGGCGGCTATTCAGGCTATGAATCGGGAGGCGGGAATCAGTACCGAGGTGCTAAGCCAGGTTCTGGAAGGCGGTCATCCGGTAAGTTCCAGCAGGATTCGCCGGGCCGTTTTGGCCGGGGACCTTTCTGAGGCGGCCCTTTTGCTGGGGCGGCGGCTCAGGATAGATCTGGAAGGAATTCCGGCCGTCAAAACCGGAACAGGGGTTTTGTATGACGCCGTTGCGGCAGGAAGGATTGTTCCTCCCGCAGGGCTTTATCCGGCCCGGATATTTCAGATAGATTCGGCGGGTTTGGCAGATTCATCAGATTCAAGAGAAGGGATAAAAACAGAAATTTCCATCAATAGTGATGGTAAAATCCTTTCACCCCTCGGCGGATTAGCCGTCGAGTTCATAAACTGACCGTTAAGGTCTTAACCGAGTGCCCAAGGAGTGTAATATATATGGCATTAAACAAGGAAGAAGTGACATCCATCGTGACCAAGTTCGGGAAGAACGAAAAAGATTCTGGCGCATCGGACGTCCAGATTGCCCTGCTCACCGAAAGGATCAACCAGCTGACCGAGCACTGCAAACAGTTCAAAAAGGACAAGTCAAGCCAGCGGGGCTTGCTGATCCTCGTCGGCCAGCGCCGGCGCATGCTGAAGTATGTCCAGCGTACCAATCTGGAAGGATACCGCTCAATCATCAAAGAATTGGGTCTCCGCAAATAGGCTTATTCGACATAAAGGAAACAATGGTTCAGAAAGTAACACTACAAATCGGCGGAAAGGATCTTATCCTTGAAACCGGCAGGATCGCGAAACAGGCCAACGGCTCTGTTTTCGCCCAATACGCGGGATCGGCGGTTATTGCCACGGTCTGCGCGTCGTCGGATGCGGTGGAGGGCCTCGACTATGTGCCCGTCACCGTCGATTATAACGAAAAGTACTACGCTGCCGGGAAGATCCCCGGCGGGTTCATCAAGCGGGAAAGCCGGCCAAAGGACAAGGAAATCCTCGTCTCCCGGCTCATTGACCGGCCCATGCGGCCCCTGTTCGAAAAGAGTTTTGGCCGGGAAATCCAGATAGTGCCCACCGTGGTGAGCACCGATCAGGTAAACCCCCCGGACATTCTGGCGATCATCGCCGCCTCCGCAGCGGTACACATCTCGGACATCCCCTTTAACGGGCCCATCGCCGGGGTGCGTGTCTGCCAGGTGAACGGCGAACTCATCGTCAACCCCACCTACGAACAGATTGAAAAATCCACCCTGGAAATCACCGTGGCCGGTACGAAAGACGGCATCACCATGGTGGAAGGGGGGGCAAAAGAGGTCGGCGAAGACCTGATGATCGAGGCTCTGGAAAAGGCCCACAAGGTGATCATCGAATTTTGCGCCCTTCAGGATAAACTCCGGGAGCTTACCGGGAGGCAAAAGCTCCCCCTGGTTCCCCAAACCCATGTGCTGGAAAATAAGGACGCCATCCACGCCGCCGCCTATAGCCGGCTGGAAACGGCTTGCTTCGTCAAAGGCAAGCAGGAGCGGCACGAGGCTATCCATGCGGTCAAGGCGGATATCGCCGCACAGTACGCCGCACAGCTTGAGGACGAAACCCAGAAGAAGCTTTTCGACGCCCTCTTTGAAGAAATGGAATACAACATCCTCCGCCTGTCGATCCTGGACAAGGGTAAGCGGGTGGATGGCCGGGGAACCGAGGACATCCGGGACATCACCTGCGAGGTGGGGCTTCTGGCCCGCACCCATGGTTCGGCCCTGTTTACCCGCGGCGAGACCCAGGCCCTGGCGGTTACCACTCTGGGTACTGTTTTTGATGAGCAAATTTTTGACGATATCGACGGTGATAAACGGGAAAATTTCATTCTCCACTACAACTTCCCCCCCTATTCGGTGGGTGAAGTGGGGCGCATGGGGACCGGCCGCCGGGAAATCGGCCACGGCAACCTTGCCCGCCGCTCCCTGGAAGCCATGGTTCCCACCAAGGCCGAATTCCCCTATACGATCCGGGTGGTTTCCGAGATCATGGAATCCAACGGCTCCTCTTCGATGGCTTCGGTCTGCGGGGGCACCCTTTCGATGCTCCACGCCGGGGTTCCCATGAAGAAGCCTGTGGCGGGTATCGCCATGGGGCTTATCACCGAAGGCAAGGGCGGGCCGGGTGACCGTTTCGCCGTGCTTTCCGACATCCTGGGCGAGGAAGATCACCTGGGGGACATGGACTTTAAGGTGGCCGGTACCGAAGAGGGTATCACCGGTTTCCAGATGGACATCAAGATCGCCGGGGTAAGCCCCGAGATCATGCGGAAGGCCCTGGATCAGGCCAAACGGGGCCGGCTCCACATCCTTTCGATCATGAACAAGACCATCAGCAAGCCGACAACCGAGATTAGTGAGTACGCGCCGAAGATCGTTACCATGCGGATTGAAATTGACAAGATCGGCGCCCTGATCGGCCCTGGTGGAAAAAACGTCAAGGCCCTCTGCGAGCAGTACTCGGTTACGATCAACACCGACAACGATGGTACGGTCACCATTTACGGGAAAAACGCCAAGGATGCTGAGGAAGCCAAAGCGGCGATTTTGGGCATTGTCCAGGACCCCGAGACCGGGCGGATCTACAACGGTGTGGTCAAGCGGATCATGGACTTCGGCGCCTTTGTGGAGATTCTCCCCGGCAAGGAAGGGCTGGTACACATCTCCAAGCTTTCCCGCCAGCGGATCAATACAGTCACCGAGGTACTCAAAGAAGGGCAGGAGATACCGGTCAAGCTGCTTGAGGTGGACAAAATGGGCCGGCTCAACCTTTCCTACATCGATGCCATTGACCCCGATGGGGCCTCTGATGAAAGTACCGGCGGCGGGGGACGTGATGGTGGCGGCAGGAGTGGCGGACGTGACGGCGGCTACCGTGATGATCGGGGCAGAGGTCCCCGTGAGCCCCGCCGCTACTAGGACATGAATCAAAAGCCTGTGGTCAGGATAGTAAAGAAGGATTCCTGCCTGCCTCTTCCCCAATACGAGAGCGAAGGGGCGGCGGGGATGGACCTTCGTGCATTCCTGGGGGATGCGGTTTCAATCCCTCCTTTGGGACGGGTACGGATTCCAACGGGGCTTATACTGGAGATCCCTGCGGGCTACGAAGCCCAGGTGCGGCCCCGTTCGGGGCTTGCCGCCAAACATGGTATAACGGTCCTCAATTCCCCCGGTACCATTGACAGCGATTACCGGGGTGAACTGCAAATCATCCTGATAAACTTGGGGACCGAAACCTTTACCGTACAAAACGGCGACCGGATCGCCCAGCTGGTTATCGCCCCGGTAAGCCGGGCCGTTATTGAAGAGGCCGAAACCCTGGAGGAAACGAAACGGGGGGCCGGCGGCTTCGGTTCCACGGGGATATAAGGGCGGTGTGAATGGCTGCGGCAGCAAATAAAACAATGGGAATTTCCCGCTCCGTGTCCTGGACCCTGTTCAGGTACATCGTATCGGAAACCCTCTTTTCGTTTTTGGTTGCCTTTCTCTTTTTTTTCTTTATTTTTTTTGTAAACCAGCTGCTCCTTTTGGCCCAGGAAATATTGACCAAACGGGTACCTTTTACACAGGTGGCGCTCCTGGTGCTTTACGCCATTCCTTCAATTATTGCCCTGTCGTCCCCCTTTGCGTCCCTGGTGGGAACCCTTATGACCGTGGGCAGGATGACCAGTGACAATGAAATTCTCGTCATGCTTTCTTCGGGCCTTTCCTACCGAATCATATTTAGCCCTGCCATTGTGGTGGGTATCATCATTTCCCTGCTGTCTTTTTTTGCCAACGATGTGCTCCTCCCTGCGGGTACGGTCCAGTTTAACCGGCTCTACCGCCGCATCCTGGTTTCCACCCCCGCGCTGGAACTGGAGGCCCATTCGGTCAAGCGGTTTAAGGAAACGGTGATTGTCACCGGGGATGTTACGGGGAACGCCATCGACAATGTGCTTATCCTGGACCGGACCAGTGACGGGGAACGGCGGGTGATCATGGCCCGGAATGCGGAACTCAAGGATGGGGGGAAGGAAGGGCTCAGCCTTGATTTGGACGATGCCTTTGTCCAATCCTCCAAGGAAACGGCCCGCACGGATTACGATTATGCTTCCAGCGGTTACCTTCGTTACTGGGTGCCCCAGGAGGATATGATCCAGGGGGGCAACACCGTTACCGCCCGGGAGATGAGTTCCCTTGATGTGTATCGGGAGATCCGCAAAAAAAAAGCGGACCTGAATGTACGGCTGGAGGAAAGGCGTAACAAGCTTACAGGGCAGGCGCTGGAACTGGAATCGAGCCTCCGCAAGGGGCCGGATAACGAAGAGTGGAACCGGCGGACCGGAAACCTTTCAAATTTTGCCCGGGAAACACAGACCCTGCGGGCAATACAGCAGGATCGTTCCCTGCTTATTTTCACCATTGAATTTTACAAAAAATTTTCTATGCCCTTTGGGGCTCTTTCTTTTGTATTCCTTTCAGTATCACTGGGGCTTTTGGCAAAAAAAAGCGGCCAGACCGTGGGCTTCATCATTGGGCTCATGATGTCGGTGGTCTATTGGGCCATGCTTTTGGCGGGGCAGACCATGGGGCTGCGGCTTGGTTACTCCCCCTTCTGGACCATGTGGTTTCCCAATATCACGGCGATCTCCGCCGGGCTTATCCTAACCTTCATAAGGATACGGAAATAAATGATCCTCGATCGGTATCTGGTACGGCAGTTTATTCCCATCTTCACCGTGGCAGTCACCATGTTTGTGATGCTCCTTTCCCTTATCGATCTCTTTGCGAACCTGGTACGTTACCTCAACTATGAAGTGCCGATAAAGGATATTCTTACGGTAAGTCTCTATTATCTTCCAAAAA
>BOAV01000059.1 GCA_026002045.1 Spirochaetia bacterium
AGTCTATATAATATAAGGAATTACGTGTTTCTCTCATCTAACTTTTCTTTCCTTCCCCACAACTTTTATTAAGCTTTAGGCTCCTGTAACAGCACATAAGCCGGAACAGGAATCCATCTTCACTACTTAATATATCCCTTATCACTTTTTTTATCAAGCCATTTTAAGAATTTTTTTGTTTTTTTTAACACGAGCCGCCTACCGGCCTCCCCACACGGACAAAAGGAAACCCACAAAGCGTTTCCCCATAAGCATCTCAGCCCCCCTGCAACCGGAGTTTGTGACGGGCACGCTGGGGATAACGGCGGCGGGGGGTGTCCATGGAATTCGTGACCCGCTTGCGGGGCATGAATTCCATGGACAGGACCCCCGATTATGCCTTTGCGTGCCCGTGGGGAGCCACGGTTGCAGGGGGGCTGGTACTATTCCTGATGATCAATGACGGCTGGATAAGTTCCGGGGTAAGGGGGGGGCCCTTGTCGTTGAGTTTTTTGATGAGATTGACGGCCTTGCGGACAATGCGGTCAAAATGGACTGAAATGGTGGTCAGGGGCACAAAGATGTCGGCGGCAATGGCGCTGTTGCCGTAACCGGTAACGGACAGGTCCCGGGGTATGGCGATGCCCCGCTCAAAGGCCCGGCGCAGCAGTCCGGAGGCTATGGTATCCGACCCGGTGATAATCGCGGTAAGGCCCGGTTCCGGTGCAAGAAGCTGGTCCAGGCCCCCATAGCCGGAGGCGGCGGTGTAGGGGGAGAAAAGAACCGGCAGGAAATCGCCGTCCAGGTTGCGTTCTTCAAGGGCATCCCTAAAACCAAGGTAAAAATCGGCAGCGGTGTAATCGGTCCGGGGGCCCGGGATGCAGCCGATTTTTGAATGTCCCAGCTCCAGCAGGTGGGAAGCCGCCAGATAGCCCCCTTTCCGGTGATCCGGCATGATCGAATTGGCCAGGAGCTGCGCCCCGGCGCCGGCCAGGGAGGAAATGGGGGTCTCGGTTTTGAGTACCAGATCGATGTAGGGCTGATAAAAAGCCTCGCCCAGGCCGCCGGAATCCACCACAATACCATCGGTTCCCCGGCGCAGCATGTCCTGAATAGCCTCCAGACAGGAATCGCCGTCCCCTTCGGGAAGGGACAGCACCAGGCTGTACCCGGAATTCCGGCAGGCGTGTTCCATGGAGGCAAGAAGGTCTGCGGGGAGGTAATAGGCCCCGGCAGGGATGATTAAGCCGATGGTGTTTGTTTTTTTGGTAGAGAGGCTTATGGCGGCCTGATTGGGGGAATAATTTAACTCCTGGGCGGCGGATTCTACAATCTGTTTTGTTTTCTCCGAAATCCGGTTTTCCTTTTTGTTTAAAACCAGGGAGATAGTGGTGATCGAAAGCCCGGTTCTTTTTGCAATATCCTTGATCGTAACACCCACTGCAAACCTCTTCCTGCAAAAGCGCTTTAGCTCATTATATTTGATAATTTCGGCCCAGGCAAGAATTATTTTCTATAAAAACGCCGGAGAAATATAAAAATTCGTAAAAATAATTGTTGACATATCTGAATTTTAGCTATTATAGTTAAACAGTTGGTAAAGCGGTTTACCATATTTTTTAAGCGGTATGGTCTATTGATTTATGAAGATTGATGTTTTTCAAACCAAACTGACCACGCTGAACCGGGATGTCACCTTCCGGGTCATGACCCCCAATGGTTACGAGGAAGGGGACCGGCTCTACCCGGTATTGTATATGAATGACGGGCAGGACCTTTTTTGCGATGAGGACAGCGTTTCCGGGCACAGCATCCGTTACGCAAAGTATTACACCGATTATGTCCAGTTTGTACCCCAGGTGATCATCGTGGGGATAGACTGCCCCCCGACCAATCAGGAACGGAGCCGGCAGTACACCCCCTATACCAAGCACTTCGAGGTACCCGAGTGGAGTTCCTACGAAAGCGATATTGCCGGTACGGGCCAGGAATATCTGGAATGGCTGGTCTACGAGCTTAAGCCCTGGATAGACGAAAACTACCGGACCCGGAAACAGGGGGCCTATACGGGCCTGGGGGGATTCAGCAGCGGGACGATCATTTCCACCTACGGGGTCATCACCTATCCGGAGGCCTTTTCCCGGCTCCTGTGCATCAGCGGTTCCTTTTACAACTGGATGGACTGTCTGGACAAGACCTTGGAAGCGGCAAATCTGGATCATATCAAGTACATCTATCTGGATGTAAGCACCAATGAGCAGGGCCGGCTTACCACTGCGGAGCAGTTCCTTGAGGGAACAAAAATGATGTACGATCGTTTTACCAACTGCGGCTTCGATGACACCCAGTTGAAGTACCAGGTGCTTAAGGGGCTCACCCACACCCAGGGGGGATGGCGGCTGCGCTTTCCCGATGCGGTGCGGTGGATATTCAGGGATATCGGCTGATGTATCATCGGCTGTTATATATTTTTTTTGGAGGATCAAATGAAAAGAGCAAAGGTTCTTCTCGCATCGTTACTGTTGGTGTTGATCACTGCGGGCAGCCTGTTTGCCGCCGGCGGCGGTGACAGCAAGGCGGCACAGCCCAGTGAATGGAAGTTTACCCGCAAGGTAACCTTTATTTCTCCCTGGGGGCCGGGGGGCGGGTCAGGTCCTACCATCCGTAATATTGTGCCCCTGGTGGAACAGGTAGTCGGCGTCCCCTGCGAGGTGCAGCACGTTGAAGGCGCCGGCGGCGCAAACGGGGCCATTGCGGCTCAGCGGCAGCCGCCTGACGGCTATACCTTCCTGATGGCAACCCAGAGCCAGATCATTCTCGATCTGCAAAAAAGCCTTCCCTATGATTTCAAATCCGAATTCATCCCGGTCGGCAAACTGGTACATTCAACCAACGGCCTCTTTGCTTCTACCAAGGCCATGAAGGGCAAGTACACCGATTTCAAAAGCTGGGTCGCCTATGTCAAAGCCCACCCCAAGGAGCTGAGCTGCGCCATGCTTTCCGCCGGCGGAACCGACGCCGCATCCCTGTACCAGACCCTCTCCCAATCCTTCGGAGTTCCCATGGATCAGGTTGAAAATTTAATCAAAATCGTCAGCTACGGCGGCGGTTCCGAGATTGACGCGGCCCTGGTCGGCGGACACGTTGACATGGCCGTTGCGGGGCCCGGGGACGAGGCCGGACTGATTGAATCCGGCGACATAGTCCCCCTGCTTGTGTTGTCTGAAACCCGGATGAAATCATTCCCCGATATTCCCTGTTCCGGTGAAATGGGTATTTCCTCCTATATCGGTACCTGGCGCGGTATCTTTGCACGGAAAGGTACTCCCCAGGGGGCGATAGACGCCATGGAAGCGGCGCTGGAAAAAGCATGGAATATGAAAGCCTACCAGGATTTCTGGATCGCCGAAGGTTACAACGAGCGGAAGGGCTTTGAGGGCCAGGCGGATTTCAAAAAACTGGAAGATGCTGAATATGTAATGATGACAGAGTATTTAAAAGCCAGGGGTCAGTTGAAATAGATCTTTTGGGGCAACGGTTTTTTGGCCGTTGTCCCTTTTTACAATGGAACTTCCAGCGTAGTTTCGAGGAACATCCAACGTAGTTTCGAGGAGGAAATGACAATGGCTTTGGAATTAATCGTAAACGTGGTGTTGATGATCGCCGCTGTTTTTGCTTTCTGGTATGTGGGCGCGACCATGCCCAAATCGCCTGATTCAGAAATGGGAGCCGAGCAATGGCCCCAGATGCTGCTTGTTCTGCTGATTATCGCCATTGCGTATAATATTTTTAGTTATTTCAAGAAAAATAAAAAAGAAGATGTTAAGGCGGCCTTTGCCGCGTTTTTTCCGGGCATAGTCCGTTTTGTAAAAAGTAAACTTTTTATCGGCATGGTTTTACTCGTGGTTATGTCGCTCCTGTACGAGCCCCTGGGTTTTATCGTGACCTGCCCGCTTTTTATGATTAGCTATGGTGTTTTGCTGGGCGCCCGCAAACCGCTCCCCCTGATAATTTCTTCGCTGGTGATAACGCTTGTTCTCTATATAGGTTTTTCCGTATTTTTAAGCGTCATGCTTCCCCGGGGTTATGTGCCCTTCCTGAGAAGCGCCGCGTTTTTCCTGGAATCAATTTTTGGACGTTAAGGGGGAAATATGTTTGATTTGTTAATACAAGGCTTTTCGGTATTACTTGTACCAAAAATGTTTCTTTTTGTAATATTGGCCGTGTTTCTGGGGACCCTGTTCGGCGCGCTGCCCGGCGTAAGCGCGACCATGGCGGTAACCCTGGGGATTCCCTTCACCTACAGCATGACGCCGGTGGAAGCCATCGTCTTTTTGGTAGCAGTCTATTGCGCCTCTATCACCGGCGGCGGCATGACGGCGATTCTGTTCAAAATTCCCGGCGTGCCTTCCAGCGCCCCCACCACCTACGATGGCTATCCCATGGCCCAGCGGGGCGAGGCGGGAAAGGCTCTGGGTATTCAGTTGCTCAGTTCTGCCATAGGCGGTATGTTCGCCGCCCTTGTCATGCTGCTGCTCTGCGGCCCCTTAACCACCGCCGCGGTGAGTTTTGGCCCCGCCGAGTTATTCGCTATTGCCTTTTTGGGCCTTTCAATTCTTTCCAGCCTCGATACCGACAATATCTGCCGTACCATCATATCCGGGCTTATCGGCCTCTTGCTTGCGTGCATCGGTATCGACCCCCTCCTTGCGGTGCCGCGCATGACCTTCGGCGTCCGTTCCCTGAACAGCGGCATGGAGATGATACCCATCATGATCGGCTTTTTTGCCGTAACCGAGGTCTTAAAGCAGACCGTAAAGCGGGACAAGCTGGACGCAGTAGGCGAAGTAAAACAGATGAAAACCGTATTTCCTTCTTTCAGGGAAATGTTCGCCGCAAAATGGACTATTGTACGCTGTTCAATAATGGGAACGATTATCGGTATTCTTCCCGGAGCGGGAGCCACCATCGCCGCCTTTATGTGTTATTCCATGGAACAGAAAGTATCGAAGCATCCTGAAAAATTCGGAACCGGCTGTATTGAAGGAATTATCGCCCCCGAGACATCGAACAACGCCGCCACCGGAGGTTCCATGGTTCCGCTCCTGTCCCTGGGTATCCCCGGGGGCAACGCGGCCGCGATTATGATGAGCGCCCTGGTGTTAAAGGGAGTGCAAATGGGGCCCATGCTGCTGGTAAAACAGCCGCAGTTCCTCTCGGCAACCTTTGCCGCAATGTTTGTTTCAAACATCGTCATGGTTTTTGCCGCCATACTCCTTGCCAAAATTTTTGTGCAGGTATTGCGTATTCCCTATTCAGTTTTGGGGCCCATGATTATCATGATGGCTACCATCGGCGCTTTCGCCACAAAGAACATCGCCATAGACGTTGTTACCATGGCAGTTGCCGGTCTTATCGGATTTATTTTCATTACCTGCAAATTCAATGTTTCAGCCATGATTCTTGGGTTGGTTCTCGGTAAAATCTGCGAATCCAATCTGCGCCGCGCGTATATAATCGCCCCGGGCGAAACACTGTGGGAAACCACGGTGAATGTTTTCAAGGCGCCCCTGAAAATCGCGCCCATTCCCCTTACAGCGATATTGATAATTATCTGCATACTGGTATTGGTTACTCCGGTATTAAAACCCATCATTCAAAAAAAATTGCTGAAGAACAAGGAGGTCTAAGCAATTAATTCTAGTCCGGCTTTTCATCTGCTGTTAACCTTTCTTGCGGGGGGTGTCTTTGGGGCCATCGGTATGGTTTCAAAGATACCCAACGGGCTGCGCATAGGCGCCATGATTGGCACAGCATTACTGAGTATTTTTTTCAGCGCCGCCTGGATGCCCCGGGAGACACGGTTTCTGGTTCAGATTATTGCCGGCGCCATGATTGGCTGCACTACGGAAAAGAGCGACCTTAAACGGCTGCCGGCGATAATCAAGCCCATGTGTATAACGGTTGTAAGCCTCTTTTTCCTTAATATTATCGCAGGCGCGCTGGTGCATGCATTGAGCCCCCTTGACTGGGTCACCTCATTCATGGGGGGCATTCCCGGGGGAGTTACCGATACGCCCATTATAGCCGCGGAAATGGGGGCCGATGTTCCTGCGGTTGCCATAGTACAGCTTGCGCGGTACATCATGGGCATAGCCCTGTTTCCACCCATGATACTCGCCTATGATAATGCGCGTGTGAAGCACCGGCGAATGGAGAGCGGCGCTAGTGATGATGCATCAACGGGTCCTTCGGTAAAACGGGAAAAGTCCGGTGTTTCATCCTGGCAGGCCTTTCTCTGCACGATGATCGCCGCCGGCGTTGGGGGCTTTATCGGCAGGCTGACCCATATACCGGCGGGGATTTTTTTGTTTTCCATTATAGCGGTAATGATCCTGAAGCTGAGATTTGAGTTTGCGTTTCTTCCGTCCTGGGCAAAGCGTTTTGCCCAGTTTATCAGCGGCTGTTATATCGGCGGGGCAATCACCATGGGGGATGTGCGGAATTTCAAATTTCTGGCAATTCCCATAGGGATAGTGCTTACCGGGTATATCGTTAATTGTTTTTTTACCGGGGCGGTACTGACGCGGTTTTGCGGATTCAGCCGCAAGGAGGGGATGCTTATCACTACCCCTGCGGGGGCAACCGATATTGCATTAAGCGCCGCAGATATGGGGGTTACCAATACTGATATTATCATCATTCAAATTTTCCGTTCGGTTATTGCAATTGCGGTTTTTCCGCAGATTATTAATCTTTTGCTGCTATTTTTAAAGTGAGGAACAGTATGGAATTAAAACAAACCAGTGTTGCCGGCACCATGGAATCCAGTGATATCATGATTACTCTGGAACCGGGAAAAGCGGGCGTTGAAATTGAGCTCCAAAGTATGGTGGAAAAACAATACGGCCGGCAGATCCGTCAGGTGATCACCGATTGTCTGGCGGAATTGCAGGTAAAGCAGGTCAAGGTTACTGCGGTGGATAAGGGCGCCCTTGATTGCACGATCCAGGCCCGGGTAAAAACGGCGGTGTACCGCGCGGCGGGTAACGCCGATTATGAGTGGAGGGTATAGCATGAGACAGCTTCGCAGAACCATGCTGTTTGTACCGGGGAATAACCCCGGCATGATCCGGGATGCGGGAATTTATAAAGCCGACTGCATCATGTTTGATCTTGAGGATTCGGTTTCGATAAACGAAAAGGACAGCGCCCGTTTTCTGGTGTTCCAGGCTTTAAGCACCCTGAGCTACCCCGGCAAGGAACTGGTGGTGCGGATCAACGATCCCAATATCCAACTGGGGAAGGATGATCTTGAAGCCATAATCCGCACCGGTAAGGCAGTTATCCGCCTGCCCAAGACCGAGAGCGCCGGGGATGTAAGTTACTGCGCCTCATTGATCGAAAATATCGAAAAAAAAATCGGCGCGGAAATCGGTTCCACGCGGATGATGGCGGCCATCGAAAGCGCGGCGGGGGTGCTCAATGCAAAGGAGATCGCCTTTGCCAGCAAGCGGCTTATCGGCATCGCCCTTGGGGCGGAAGACTATGTGACGGACCTTAAAACAAACCGTTCCCCCGAGGGAATAGAATTACTCTTCGGCAGGAGCATGATCCTGCTGGCGGCCCGCGCCGCAGGTATTGATGCCATCGACACAGTATTTACCAACGTGAACGATGAGGAGGGGTTCAGGCGGGAAGTAATGCTCATCAGGCAGCTTGGCTTTGACGGCAAGAGCATCATCAACCCCCGGCAGATCAAAACGATCCACGAGGTTTTTACCCCTTCGGAAAAGGAAATCGCCAATGCCTTCGCGGTTATCGCCGCAATAAAAGAGGCGGAAAAAAACGGTTCCGGGGTCATTTCGTTGAACGGCAAAATGATCGACAAACCCGTGGTTGCCCGTGCGGAACGGGTGCTGGATCTGGCCCGTGCGGCCGGCCTTGTTTCTGAGGAGGAAGCACTATGAGCGGAGCAAATAAAATCGATATACAAAAGATTCCCGGCATCAATGATATGCACGGTGTAAAGGGCGTGTTTGATCTTGCGGCCCTGGAAAAGGACACTTCCACCCTGGCCCAGCGGGAAAAGACCCGCAATAAAATAGTGGGAAGCCTTGAAGAGGCGATCCGTTTAACCGGCCTTAAGGACGGCATGACCATTTCTTTTCACCACCACTTCCGGGGGGGCGATTACATCGTCAACATGGTGGTGGACAAGCTTGCGGAGATGGGCTTTAAGAATCTGGTCCTCGCCGCTTCTTCCCTTACGGATTGTCACGCCCCATTGATCAAACATATAGAGAACGGGGTTATCCGGTACATCGAAACCAGCGGGCTTCGGGGAAAACTGGCGGACGCCATAAGCCACGGCCTTATGGATGTACCGGTGGTGTTCCGTTCCCACGGGGGCCGGGCCTACGCCATTGAATCCGGGGCGCTGCAGATAGATGTGGCCTTTTTGGGGGCCCCTTCCTGTGATCCCTTTGGTAACGCCAACGGCTATTCCCGTGACAACGATGACGGGGTAAAATGCGGCTCCATGGGTTATGCCAAGTGCGATGCCCAGTACGCAAAAAAAACGGTGATTATCACCAACAATATTGTCAGCTTCCCAAACGTGCCCTTTGGCATTCCGGAAAGCGATGTGGATTACATCGTCGAGGTGGATGAGATCGGCGACCCTGCGGGGATCATGTCCGGGGCCACCCGGTTCACCACGAACCCCAAAGAGCTGGTGATGGCGGAAATGGCCGCCGATGTGGTTGAAGCGTCGGGCCGGCTGGTGGAGGGCTTTTCTTTCCAGACCGGTACCGGAGGCGCGTCCCTGGCGGTAACCCGGTTCCTGCGGGAAAAGATGAAGGCCAAAGGCATTACCGCAAGCTTCGCCCTGGGGGGCATTACCGGTTCCATCGTTGACCTCCACGAGGAGGGGCTTATCAAAAAGCTCCTGGATGTGCAGGGCTTCGATCTCAGGGCGGCGGACTCCCTTAAAAACAACCGCTTCCATCACCAGATTTCCGCGGAGTATTACGCCAGTCCCAAGGGGGACGGCGCGGCGGTGAATCAGCTTGATGTGGTGGTGCTTTCCGCCCTGGAAGCGGACGTTGATTTTAACGTCAACGTGCTTACCGGCAACGACGGCGTCATCCGGGGGGCCATCGGCGGGCATCAGGATACGGCCTACGGCGCATCGGTTTCCATCGTGGTCTGCCCCCTTACCAGGGGACGGATCCCCTGTATCGTGGACCGGGTGGGGGCCATTGTAACCCCCGGCAAAACCGTGGATGTGATCGTTACCGAACATGGGGTGGCGGTTAATCCCCTGCGGCCGGACCTGAAGGAAAAATTCACCGCCGCAGGTATTCTGCTTCACCCCATGGAGGAACTCCACGAGCGGGTAGACGCCCTGGTCGGCAAGCCGGACCCGGTGGAATACACCGACAGGATAGTCGGGATAGTCACCTACCGCGACGGCAGTATCATTGATTTAATTCATCAAGTTAAGTAAAACTAAACAATGACGTGCGCCTCCGAATGGAGGCGTCTAAATCTTTCCTATCGGAAAGCGACCCGGAGGGGCGCATGGATTTAATCTGCGGATTTCCTTTTCGCGCATCTGCCCTCGAAAAGCTCCGCAGTTTTCTTTTTGACTGCGGCCTTAAATACGATGACCGCATCCAGTACTCGGTCTGTCTTATGGATGAAGAAGGCCGTATTGCCGCAACCGGTTCTCTGGACGGCGCGGATAGTATGGATGGCGGCGCCGTACTAAAATGCATCGCCGTTTCTCCGGATTACCAGAGTGAAGGGCTGGCGGCCCGGGTGGTAACGGAACTGGTGAACCAGGCAAGGCGGAACGGGCAGCATCACCTCTTCCTGTTTACCAAACCGGCAAAGGAAGCGCTTTTTTCCGGCCTTGGTTTTTACCCCATCGCAAAAACCGCAGAATCCCTGTTGATGGAAAATAAAAAAAACGGCGTCGCGGATTTTGTCGCAGCTCTGGAACGTCCCGCGTTTTCCGATGCCGCCGGTGCAAAAAATATCGGGGCCATCGTGGTTAACTGCAACCCATTTACCAGGGGACATTTGTATCTTGTTGAAACCGCCGCAAAACAATGTGACGCCCTGCACCTCTTTATCGTTTCGGAAGATCAGGCGCCGGCCTTCCCCGCGGATGTCCGCCGAAATCTGGTTCTGGCCGGCGTTGCCCATCTGCCCAGGGTGTACCCCCATCCCACCGGCCCCTACCTTATTTCCGCCGCCACCTTCCCCGACTACTTCCTCAAGGACGGCCCCGATGCTGTTCCCCCCGAGACGGTGAACACCCGCCTGGACCTGACTATCTTTGCTGAGCGCTTCGCCCTTCCCCTGGGAATAAACTGCCGTTTTGTGGGGACCGAGCCCATCGATCCCCTTACCCGGGAGTACAACCGCCAGATGCGGGAAGTCCTGCCTGCCTACGGCGTCAAGGTAGTGGAAATCCCCCGCCTGGAAGCCGGAGGCGCGGCAATCAGCGCGGGCCGGGTACGACAGCTTCTGCGGGAGGGAAACCTGCAGGCGATCAAGGAACTGGTCCCCCCCGCCACATTCGCGTACCTGGAAACAAACCATGGATAAACAAGACCCCGCAAACTTTTTAGCTTCCTTCTTCGCCGGCTGCCATAAGGTTTCCCTGAGCGAAGTGCTTGCCTTACGTGAAGAACGGGCCCGCCGGCAGCAGGAACTCGCGCATGGCTTGGCCGGACGCGGCCTAAGCCTTGCCTGTCTTTGCCTCAACATACCTGGGGAGTACAAGGACTTCCCCTGGGCCCGCCGTTCCTTCCGGGAGGAACGCCGTATTTTTACCCTGGCCCTGCAAGGGGAGGGCATCGAAATCCTCCACGATGAACCGGTGGAAACAAAGGCCGGGTATACGGGGTACCTGCTGGCGGACGCTCCCCCGGAAACGGTCAAGGCTATTGCCCGCCGCATCGAGGACACCCATCCCCTGGGGCGGCTTTTTGATATTGATGTGTACGAAGCGGCGGGGAAAAAACTTTCCCGGGGTGATGAAGATCAGCCCCCCCGTCCCTGTCTGGTATGCGGCGGCAACGGCTTTGCCTGCGCCCGGAGCCGCGCCCATCCCCCGGAAGAACTGAGCGCCGCCGTGCTGAACATTATGGCAAAATGGCTGCGGGAAAAATTGACGGATACCATTTCCTCCGCCGCTGTCCGCTCCCTGACCGGTGAAATCGCCGTCACCCCCAAACCGGGCCTGGTGGACCGGGCCAATTCCGGCGCGCACCGGGACATGGATTTTTTTTCCTTCATCGATTCAACGGCGGCAATCCTGCCTTATTTCCGGGACTGCGCCTGTGCGGGCTTTGAAAGCGCAAGGCCTGAGAGCGCCAGAGACCCCATAGCGCTTTTTGAATCCCTGCGGCCCAAAGGAAAGATCGCCGAAGTTCTGATGCGCGAAGCCTCGGGGGGCGCCAACACCCACCGGGGCGCCATCTTTTCCATCGGCATCCTCTCCGCCGCCTACGGCAGGCTCTACCGGGATGAAGAAAAACCCGAACTGTCAAAACTCATGGAACTGTGCCGCGCCATGACCAGCCGGCTGGAAGAAGATTTCTCAGGCGGCAAAGCTTTACCCGGGGCGTCCCACGGAGAAATGGTTTACCACCAAAACGGCATCCCGGGCATCCGGGGGGAAGTTTCCCGGGGCTTTCCCACGGTGTGTTCTTATTCCCTGCCCACGCTGCGCCGCTTCCTTGCCGAAGGACATTCGATGAACGACGCCGGAATCGCCGCCCTCCTCTGCCTGCTGGCCCATACGGATGACACCAATATTATCCACCGTTCCAATCCGGAAACCCTCCGCCGTATTCAGCGGGACCTTGGGGCCTTCCTTGAATCCAATCCCGGCATTGAAGAGCTGCGGGAAAAGGCCGCCGCCCTGGACCGGGATTTCATCGCCCGGAACATCAGCCCCGGGGGCTGCGCGGATCTGTTGGCCCTTACCCTTTTTCTCCACGCACTTGATGCCAAAGGCGTATATTTATAAACCAATAGATTATGATAAATGTCATAAATCATAAAAAAAATTCTTGCAAATTTTGTGATTGGCTACTATATATATATGTATAGTCAGATTTTATTCAATCAGTACCCGTAAAGGACAGTACGGTTTATGATAAAAATGATTATAATCAGCAGTAAAGAACAGGAGCAAATCTTACTCAATTCCATTTTATCTTCACAGGATGATTTTGAGGTTGTGGGGATTTGCAGTGACGGCTATGACGCCATCCGGCTGACGGAGGCCCTGCGCCCCGATGTGGCCATCGTCGATTTCAGCGTAGAAAATATTACCGGAATGGAACTTATCCCCCTGATAAAACGCAGGTCCCTTGCCACTGCGGTGATCCTCCTTTCCCCCTGGGATGATGAAAAGCACGTTTGCGACGCAATTGCCTGTCATATCTCCGGGTATCTGCTCAAAAAAAAAGATATGGGTAAACTGGTGAATTCGGTCAGGATCGCCCATGACGGGGGCTTCTATATTTCCGAAGGGCTTTTTATACGGGCATTCATGGCCCTTTCAAAGATGACCATGTACCAGAAAATTTACCGGAGCGTTTTCCGCGCCAAGGGAAACGGTTCTCCGTCCTCTCATTTTTCCCAGGCTGAACTGCGGATCATCAAATTTGTCTGCGAAGGAAAATCCAACAAAGAAATCGCCGAAAACCTCAGCCTGACCATCGGCACCGTCCGCAACTATATTTCCTCCGTGATGCAGAAAGCGGGTACCCGCAACCGTGTCCAAATGGCCATCTACGCCTTCAGCAACGGCCTGACCGAGCCTTAATGTATCTACATAAAAAACAGGCCGCCGAAAACCAGCGGCCCTGTACGCTTACTTCTTAAAGCGCTGCTCAATTTCGGGCATGATAAAATCTTCCCGCTTAATCACGTTACGGCTAATGGCCTGGTCCATGGCCGCATTAAAGCGCCTGTCCAGATCCCCAAGAATCTGGGCCGCATTGCCGCCGGTCAGGATTTTGGCGAAGGCCGTATTTACATCGTCCCCTTCCACCGCGAAGAATCCGTCGGGGAAGTTGGGCCGGAGCACCGTACCTGCGGAGAGGGCCGCCAAATCGTTCCACTGCTGCCGGGTGCTGGGTTTTGCCTTTTGTACGATTTCCGGAATAATGGGAATATCCTTTCCGTTGGTAAAGAGTTCCATCTGAACTTCGTCGGAAAGCAAATACGCATAAACACGGGCAACTTCTTCCAGGAGTTTCTGGTCCCTGGCCTTTTTGCTTATTACCAGGGTGGTGGCGGTGTCCCCCATGACGTTAAAGGTTTTGCCTGGGTCCTTAACCGGGATGGCTGCGGTTTTCCATTCCATCTTGGCGGGGAACTGATCATAGAATACCCCGATATTGAAGGATGGGTTGATCATCTCAAAGCCTATGTTGCCTTCGGCAAACTGGGCTCGGGCGGTATCGTCATCCAGGCTTTCGATTCCGGGGAACATGGCCCCCGCAGCCCTGATCCGCTGGAACATCTCGAAGTATTCCACCATTTCGGAGAACGCATACCGGCCCCTGGTAAAGTCATACCAGAATTTCCCATAGGAAGGGGCCATACCGCCGGTCAGATAAATAGTAGAATAGTTGGGGTACCGTATCGGTACATACATACCAAAAACCTTACCGGGGTCGAGTTTGGAGATGGCAATACAGGCCCTTTCAAATTCTGCCCATGTCTTGGGGGGCTCATCGAATCCCGCCCGTTTGAGCAGGGGCACATTGTAGGCGATGGAACAATAACCGGAGATGGCCCAATGAATGGTATAGGGAATCCCGTTAAAAGTGCTCTTGCCCGCGATATTATAGGGCTTGTAGCGTTCCACCATGTCGCTTTGGAACCAGGCGGGCAGCTCCGTCAGGGGAATAATGTTTTGCCCCTGGACATACTGGGGAAGCTTGCCGGTTACCTTAAAAATATGGGGCTCTTCCCCGGTGGAAATGGCAAGATCCAGGGTGGTGTAGTAATCGCTCCCGTGCACGGTATAATCAATAAAGATGCCCTTCTGGGCTCCTTCACCCTTGTTGTACCGATCGATTGCAGCGACCAGTTCAGGCTTGCTGTGGGCATTGTTGGTCCAGACCACCACGGTCTTGGGCTTTCCCGCATCGGCGGCGCTGTCCTTCTGGGCGCCGGCCATGACCAGACTTGCGCTCAATAACGCAAGACATACGACACTGACAATTTTCTTCATACAATTTCCTCCATTAGAAATAATGACATCTTATAGTAAACCCGCCCTGCGGAATCCGAAATATGAATTTGTTTAAACATTTTAGCCCTTGATCGCCCCTTCGGTCATACCGGTAATGAAAAAGCGGTTCAGGAAAAGATAGACAATCAGCATGGGTATGATGGAAATACTGATCCCCGCCAGGGCCAGGTCCCAGGAAGAGGCCGCTTCTCCGGAGGATTTCAGGTTGATTACCCCCACTACCAGGGGGATATTTTTGGGCCGGGAAATCGTAAAGATATAGGGCATGAGGTAGGTGCTCCAGGCCGCCCGGAAAGATATAAGGCCGATGGTGGCTATCAGGGGTTTGGTCAGGGGGGAAATGATGTGCAGGAAAATACGGAAGAAACCGCAGCCGTCTATCCGGGCGGCCTCGTCAATTTCCTTGGGTATCTGGTTAAAGAAACTGGTGGAAAGAAAGACCTGGGTAACGTTCATGCCGAAAACCATGATCAGCACCACCCCCCAAAGGGTGCCGTTGAGTTTTATGGCCTTGATGATCCCCAACTGGGGAAAGAGGCTGAGGGTACCAATAGAAATAAAGAGGGAGGCCATCACCATAGAATAGACAAACTTGGTGAATTTTGTGGTGCCCCGTGAAAAAACATAGCCTTCAACGGTGGCGGTCATGATGGACCCCACCACAATAAAGAAGCACATATAGATACTGTTCCAGGTGTAAAGTCCGAAATTTCCCAGCATCCAGGCCCGGACATAGTTTTGCACCTGCCATTTTTGGGGGATAAGATTGACCCCTCCCGCCATGATCTCCTGGTTGGTCTTGAATGACGCCAGCAATATATAAACCACCGGAAACAGGGCAATCGCCGCCATGATCAGCAGAAAAGCATATATCACTGCCGACGAAACCGTCAGTCTTTTTACTCCCGCCCGCATAGGGTCCTCCTAATAAATTTCTTTTAGTTTTTTC
>BOAV01000060.1 GCA_026002045.1 Spirochaetia bacterium
AGAACCAAGGACGAAATCCAGAGGATTACCAAAAAATACATGAGGGGAAACAGCTTGAGCTGTTCCCTTACCAAAATAAAGCATGAAGGTTAAAGATACCGCAGGGCTTGCCCTGCGGTTATTCATTTTAGAAAAGGAATAAAAAATGGCATTGAGATTTCAGCAGTCTGCCAAAAGAACATTTGAAGATTCAAGAAGATATGCAAAAGAACACAAACATGAATATCTTACTCCTGAACATATTTTAAGGACTATCCTTGATCAGCATCCGGGTATTTATGAGAATGTTGATGAGAAAGTCATAATTAAGAGTCTGGATGAGTACCTTGATACCTATATTTCAAAAGTTGAAAAGGAGCCTATTGAGAGTGCAGATTTTCATGGAATGGCTAACCGGGCTGCTCAGTGCACTATGAATGCTGGTAAAGATGAAATTGAGTCAGCCGATATACTGGCTGGTATTTGGAATACAAAGTGTCAAGCTTCCATGATCTTGAAAGCATACAAAATTACCAAAGATGACACAATTTCGGCTGCCCGGAAATTGAAGGAACCGACAAAATTTGACAGCAATGGCACATTCTGTAAGGATATTGGCTCTCTCCTGATGCTGTTAGGGTGGGCCATATACAATGGCAATCAAGAGGTTAAATGATAACTCGAGAATCGTAAATAAATTCTGGTGGATTTCACTTGTTTGTTTTTGTTCAAAAAAGTATCATCTACTAAAAGCTTTCATAAAAGGAGGTAATAAGATTAGCATACTCTTATCGGGAGATTTTCATGCCGGTTCAACTGGTGAATTGTCAAACATCTGTCGATCCAAACTTAAAGGGTCTTGGGGTGACAAGTATGATACTATAAAATTTCAAATTATTCTTGGAGATGCAGGTTTTCTGTGGCCTGGTAATGAACGGGCAGATCGATATAATCTCAAACAACTTGGCTTTAACCCATGGCCTATTTTGTTCCTTCCCGGCAACCATGAGCCTGTTCTCGGTATGGATTTGGGGCAATTCAAAGTTGCCGATCTTGGTTTTGGCCGTCCTGTTTATGAAATTCTCCCTAACGTCTATTATATGGAACGGGGTTACATTTACAACATAGATGGAATGACCCTTGCAGTTCTTGGTGGTGGATTATCTATTGATAAAGCTCACCGAACAGAAGGTTTATCTTGGTGGCCTGAAGAACAATGGTCTTTTACCGAAGAAAAAGAATGTCTTACCAGAATGGAAGGGCAAACTGTTGATTATGTCCTTTCTCATGTGGCACCTAATAGCATAGCACAAAAACTGTTTCATTCAGAGCTTGAGTATTCCGGTGATAAGTTTATTGATCGTGTTGCTATTTTTACAGATGAAATTATCAAGGTATTGAAATACAAACAATTCTACTTTGCTCATTGGCACTTTGACCGGGCAATAAAGGAGTTTTGTTGCTTATGGAAAAAGACTGCTTTGATAACGAAAGATTCTTGTGAAGAATGTTGAAACAAGTTCTTTTCCAGATAATGTTACTTCTTCTGAAAATAAAAAGTGGGGTATTCGACAAGGAATGCAGAATTGTACATCAGACTAATCAATAATAGGTTATTTATTAGGATTTACTTTTATACCAAGTCGTAATATCACCATCGGAATCTTTCAATTTTAGTATAAAGTTTTCTTCATCTTCGGAAAATACATATCTATATCTGTCAGCATCACCAAAATCGTCAATCAGATCAATAGTTTTATTTCCAGTATTTACCTTGAATGTTCCTTCCCATGTCATTTGTGACCCCATACCTAACATACCTTGCAAGGCCATGATAGAACACTTATTCCCTGAAAAGACAAGCATCGTAGCTGATATTTCACTATTGTTATTTAATAAAAACTGGTATGCAAGCATTGTGGAAGTTATATTTGTCCATTCACCTTCAAATGCCACTGTTTCTTGGGCAAAAATGTTAGACATAACGGTTAATAAAAGACAAACTATGATAATATGGACTTTCTTTTCAAATTTCGATGCCATAGTAAAACTCCTTGGAAGGCAAATGTAGTCTTTATTCTATCATTCTTTATAATACATTGCAAGTCATAGGGCCTTGTGCATTTCATTTTTATGAATATCTTTCCACAAACTCATTAAAATCATTCCCATGGCCTCTATTAAGCACTAAGCCCGGATGCTCACATTCCAGTTTCATTATCTCTTCCAGCTCGGCCCTGTTTATTGATTTCCTGAAATTCGTTCCTCTAATTGTTTTAACGACTCTTGTCTCAATCATAACAGGTTCAAAATGGATGTCATCAAAACTTTGTTTTATAAATTTAGAAGATCCAAAGTATCCATCTTCTATTTCGGTATCCGTTATCCTCCAGTTTCTATTGAAAACACGTTGGTAATTGTTCTTATCCATTGCATGCTGCCCGGCATAATACATTAGGAATTTTTGTCCTTCAAAGAGAAAGAAATATCTGGTTCTATAAATGTATGTTACCATACAAGGGTTCAATGTTTTGAGCGTTTTAGATATTGGTTGACAACAAATGTTCATTGTAGAACCCATCCATCAGGGATACCCTCATCTGTTTTTATTTTGCTTATTACTATTGTCCTACCTATCCCCTGTTTTGTAATGATTTTATATTCTATATCATCAATAGCATGGGATATTTCAAAGTCTATTAAATCCCTTACATCTTCTTGAGGAAAATGGAGCCTAAATTCAGTCATTATCCCTATTACTTTTTCCAACCCTAATTTTGCTATCCCCTCCGGATAGTCATAAGGGTTGTATTTTAACTTTCTAATTGGCCTATTTCTTTTTTCTTTTAATTCTGCCAAGGTCATGATGACATCTCCTTGATATAATTTCTTATTGATCCTGGGCTGACATTCAGCCTTCTAGCCAATTCCTTGTTTGCTGGTAAGGGTTTTGATTCTTTTATCAGTTCTTCAAGATATTCTATACACATTTCCTTTTTCCTGGTCCTATCCTGTGGGGTCATAAACCTACCTATACCATCTAAATCCTTTATTTGGTCTAAAAGGAGTTGCCCCTTTGCTGTGTGATATACACATACCTTCCTTGACAAGGCATAGCCCCAACTTCCCTTATTGATTATCCAATCTTGGTCCACAGCCTTAATATCTGCTGCCCCAGCAGAAAAGGAATAAGTGTATTGAAAAGATTCCTCTTTTATCTTATTAAGATCCCCATAGGCAAAATAAAGATTATCCAGGCTTGTAACCCTGCTACAGGCCACATATAAGGCCCTCATTCTAAGGTCAGGATTTTGATATTCTTTTGTGAGACTATCAAGATGGACTATAAGATCCCCCTTTACAGTCTGTCCTTGAACCCCATGAAAAGTACAAGCAAAATTGGGAACAAAATAATCATTGAATATGGACTTTTCAAGTGAAATGGCCTCAGAATGTCTTTGATTCCATAAAACAACATCATATTCTGTTATATCAGTAATAGTGAATAGTTCATTATTATACCAAAAAGCATTATCAAATCTTGTTTCAGATTCATTTCTATACCCAATCTTTGTTTTACCATCAGTTGCTATCTTATAATCCTTTGCTCTAACAGGGCTTCCCTTGACCAGTTTTAATAATTTGTTATATTCTTCTATGGATTTGTTTTCATAGGTAACGAATAGGGTTTTATCATTTGACCTTTCTGCCTTTCTTTCTTCAATAATTGACCAGTCTATTTTATTATTCAATAAACTCCCAAGGAATAAATGCAGTCTTATATCTATGGATCTGTATGGCTTTTCAAGCAGATATATTTCATCAATCCAGTCTGACCTTATAGGCTGTCCTTCCACAGGCAAGAGCTGGTTAAAATCACCAATGAGTAAGAAGTTATGGTATGGCCTTGCTTGAACCATCATCTCTAACTGCTGTTGATTTAACATTGATGCTTCATCAATTACGACTGTTGCTTTTTTATTAGAAGGTTTGGTCAGTTCATTAAACCAAGGGTTATCCTTGGTAAAACCAAAGTGCCTATGTATGGTTTTCCCTTCAATAAGGGAGGCACATTCATTGGTCATCCCGGTAAAATACCAGTCCTTGTGTATGTTCTTTAACCTGTTTGTTAGAAATGTTTTGCCTGTTCCAGCAGAACCTGTGATTAGGATTGTAGCCATTAAAAATCTCCTTGATGCTCAATGGGTATACCAGCACCAAGGAGCAATTAAATAGTGGGCTTTTTTACAGCCTCACTACCTATGATATTAACATTTTTAAAAATGACTTTGATTTTTAACCACTTTGTAGAGGTGGCAATTGCTCACATGTTAATAGTTAAAATTGAGGTGGCTCTTTGATATGCCACCAGTAAAAAACTCCGAATTTGCCATTTACGCTTACATAATGGACATAAGGGGATCATTATGGCATCTAATGACGAAGAGTATTACAACACCCTCATAGACTGGCTAAGGGAGCCGGAATCGGTAGAAAGGTTCCTGAAAGCCTGTATCAAGGCTTATGCCGTGGATAAAGACCAAGTGCAATCTTTTATCGGCTGTGCCGAGGAAGCCCTTGAATACCTGAATGGGATTGACCTGATGGACTGGGTTCCTCACCCCTTTGACCATTTCTGGCCCAATCAGGCTCATGCTATGGGGTATGAAATCTTTGAGGGTGTGAAAGATAGTGTCCAGGAAAGCCTGTGTCTGCTCCTTCAGTATAGGGAACTGGAATAGCATTATTTTTTTAGGGAATCTGGACTCATAATCAATATATATGAGTCCTAATGAATTTTGGAGAATGAATATGAATGTACTGAGAAAAAGAGATATAGCCCCTCCCATTGACCTAAATTCTTTAGCATTGAGGATTGCAAAGACCCAACCTCAGCTTTCAGACCTCAATATAGTGCAATTGGAGAAATTGGCCCGGATTATGACTACTCAGCGGCTTTCTGATGAATTGGGCTATGCTGTGAGCCTTGCAGGGATTGATTATAGTAAAGAGAAAACATTGTTCCTCAAATCCATAAGCCCTAATGACAGTGCTTGTACAAAATCGGCCTATAAAAATGGAATGAAAAGATTAGAAGCCTATACATTACTCAATGGCATTAAGTTGTTAACCTTGACCCCGGCCCAAGCAGACCAATACATTTTTGCATTAAGGCAAGAGGGGAGGGCTGCTGCCTCTGTCAGGCTGGATGTGTCCATTACTTCATCGTTTTTTACCTTTATTTCCCGGAGACATAAGGCTGTGAGTAATCCTTTTCGTGGTACACGGGCTAAACCTTCAAATAAATCAATGAAAAGGGTAGTGATCCCTACTGATAATGAAATTAAAATCATTTTGAATAATGTCCCTGCCTTTGAAAAGGCCATTATTACCTGTTTATACAGCCGTGGTTTTCGTATTGGTGCCCTGCCTACATTGACTATTTGGGGGGCCAAATTCAATGCTAGGAGCAAACAGGTAGATATTTCGGGGGAAATGCCAATGGAGGCCATTCAGAGCATTAAGGAAGCAGGGCTGAATAGCCATAAGCCTTTCTCGGCTTTCACCAGCAACGCTCTTAAAACAAGGATTAAGAAGCAAATGGAGCGGCTTTATTCAAGTGGCCTGATTAGAAATCAGTATTCCAGCCATGATTTTCGACATTACTATGCTGTGGCGGAATATAAGAAAAACAGGGACATCTACCGGGTGTCAAAACTTTTATATCATTCCAGCATTGCCATTACTGAAAGGTATTTACAAGGGCTTGGTGTTGTGGATATTTAAGAATAATATCCTTGGTGTGTGGTTATAATTAGAGGAGGTTTTATGGCTGATAATGACAATTTTGTATTTTTGTTTAGAAAAGAGGTGGAGGCCAAGATCCAGATTTTAGCAGATGTTCATTCAGAATTGATTGCTCTTGGTGATATGGTTAAAGTATTACTTATGGATCCAGAAGATATGGAAAAAGGAACGTCGGAAGGTGTTAAAATCCTAATTCAAAAGATTCAAAATCAGGTAGATGATGTCTTAAACAAGTGATTGTCGTTAATGGTCTCAAAAAAGGTTTAGTGTTCTGGCTATTTTAATATCGTTAGCATTGATTGGCTCGCCACTTCTTGATAGATTTTTTATCATCTGTATTAGAAATCTGATAAATCCTCTTATATTTTGCATGGTTATCGTCATAGGTTCTGGTTTTTAAGACATCTGTATCATTTTTAATCGATTGTGGGTTTGTACTATTAAATATTCTGTTGAAGTTCATAATTAATCTCCTATATTTGATTTAAAATTGGTAAAGGCTCAAAGTCTGATAGTAAATCGGAACTAATTTTTTTTAGTGGCAATCCAGTTAGAATGTCGATTCCTGTCCTATCCTGAATAATTTTGACAGGTTCGGAATACGCCGCTGTTTGTGGAATAGTGTTTATTTCGTTCTCCATGCTTAATTAGTTCATTGAGTTAGTGAATAACGCAACATAATCGGGAATTCTATTACGACATTTCATTTTTATCAGTAATAAGTAATTTTCAATAATATCCTTATCAAGTTGGTATAATTTTGAATTGGTCTTTTGATTAAAACCTTTTCCATTGTATGATTTTGAAACTTGTGTTATTTCGTTGTTGGCTAATAATTGTTGGGTGAGTTTGTAAATCATTCTTGGCTTAAAATGAAGTTGGGATGCTAAATATCGGGCATCCATATATCTAAGTCCATCATCATCTTGATTATGAGGCATTAGGTTGGTAGAAACATACCAGCATGATAGGAGCCTGAGAGAGTTGGTGAGTCTTTTGTCGTTCATTTAAACCTTCCTTCAATAAAATTAGTAATGAATGAAGCGCCTGATTTTAATGATGATGGCTTGAAAAAGAGAGAGATTTGTTTTACATTGGATAAAACAGGGCAGGAGGCACATTCTGCCCTGTTGCAACCGTTCATACGTCATTGTGTCCTGTGCCATAAAGGGACATTCAGACCGGGACGGATTATATATTGGGGGGCTGAAAAGCCCCCTTTTTCATTGAATAAGTAGTGAAGACTTGAAGAATGCATCATTTTTGATTCTGGATAATATAATCTTGAATTCGTTTGTTTCTGTTATTAATAAATTCAATAGAGTTGCTTTTGTATAATAAAAACTGATCCAAAGTAGTTGGAAGAGGATTAATATCAAAATCAGTAAATGGCAAAATATATTTGATTGAGCTATAGCCATCTGAAACAAAATCTTGCAATAGAAAAAATTCACAATATCCTTTGAAATCAGTAAACAACTTAAAAAAATTGTCGTATCTCTGAATTGTATCTTCCAAAGGACTATCTATCCCCTTATAATATCGTCTAATACATTCCAATGTGAGATCAAATCTATCTTTTATATTTTCATCATTCCATCTCTGAACATTTATTGTGCTTTTGCCATTAATTTTATTATGAGGGAATAGAATTCTGTTACCTATGGTATTACTTATATGAACAAATTCTTCATAGTCATTTTCTGGGATTTGTTCAGTAATGTTATTTATTCCCATCCATGTCAAACCATAAAAAGTATTAATCATGGTATCACTTGATAAACGATACTCCCCAAGGTCGGAATTATGGTAAAGATGATTACAGCCATCATCTTCATCATCAAGGTGGAAATCTTGACCATTAGGTAATGGTTTATCCCATAATCTTTTATGATATTCTTTCAATGTTTCACTATATCTATCAGGATCTTCAAGAGGAGGAGAATCAGTCCTGAAATCATATGTGATATCTATTGATAGTTTGTTTTTTGGTATTGACAAAACATCTCCTTGATTAAGATGACATCCTAAAAAAATGGGTTTGATCCTTTGTGTCAAAGACAGCCCCATAATCCCCATTAGAAATTAAAGCCATTGCCCTGCTTGCTTCACTCTTTATTTTTTTCCATTGTTCAGGCTTTAATTCCTCCAAGAGATTTATAGAAGGATTGGCCGGGTCAATCAGGAGGGGATAATCATAATGGCGATCCAAAGAATCAGGATCAAAATCAGCCCAATTTACAGGGAAGACAGGAGTTCCATCTATCAGCCCTTGGATTTCTTGGAAACAAGCAAATACGGATTCCTCAAGGCTAAAATTATCCTCCAGACGGTATTCATAGACAGAGGTTGCTATTAGCTCCATGTGGAAACTTGCTAATGGGACACCATGCTCATTCTTCCAGTCCTTTAATAGCATGACGGTTTCAGGATAGAACCTCAAATTCTTCCTCTGTTTGACATACTCTACATGGAAATGTTGGGCTATGCCCTGATAGATTGGACTGGTATGCTTGTCACTCATCTGGGAAACAGAATTGACTTTGTATGAGGGGATAATGTCGTAGTTGGCCTTATCCCCCTTGAACTGCATCTGGATGGCTATAAAATCCCCTTCCTTTATGTCTGCTTCCGGGAAGGCAGTTTTCAGGTCTATAAAGACCTTGTGCATCAGTTTCTTCCAGTCTTTCTTGATTCCCGGCTCCTTATTGAATACAAGAACCACATCAATATCAGGGTGATGCCGGAGCATAGTTCCTTTCTCATAGGAGCCACCGGGCAATACTTCTTTCAAAGAAAGTGAGGAATTACTTCTTAGGACATTGGTTATTTTATTGATTTTGGAAGGAATGGGGTAAAGCAGATCCGGGGTTGGTCGAAGGCAATTATTCACATAGTTTAAGAGAACGTCCATATATAACCTCCTTGGACGAATGAAAATTTAAGTATAACCACAGAATACCCATAAAGGTTACAAAGAATCTGAAAATATTTGTCCTTTTGGAAGACTTTTTTGACCCAGCCCTTAACATAAAACCCATTTTCTTAGTAGGAATTAGGTGAAATTCTACCCTAACTCTTGATTTTAAGGCAATTGACCTCCTATCGGACAAGTTGTATTCTCAAATATAGGAAATATGAGCCGTGGGAAAGGACTTTAATGAGGATACAAGGGTAAAAATCCCTGCCATTTTGACTCTAACCCGGCTTGGGTATGGGTATTTATCCCTAAAAGGCCGGGCCGATATAGACACCCAGACCAATATTTTCACTGAAATCTTCTTTGAATCCCTGAAACGGATAAAATGAGAAGTAGAAGAAGGGGCTTTGAATTGAATAGCACTCTTAATCATAAGGAAGTTATAAGGGGAAAGGATTTAATAATAAATTCCTCCGAAGACTCTATTAAGATAAAAACACCTCTAGCCATGCAGTATCTAGGGGGAAAGGGAAGAATAGTAGATCAAATCTTTGATTGCATTGATAATAATTGTAAAGGCTCTAAAATATTTATTGATATATTCAGTGGATCAGGGATTATAGCTTATAATGCCTTAGCTCGTGGTTATAATGTTATAGCAAATGATATACAGCCTTATTCTGCTATATTTTTAAATGCTATTTTGAATAATAATAAAACTGGTATCAATAAATTAATTGAAAAACTAAAAGAAATTCGAAATGATTCAATATTTAATGAAAGTCGTAAAAGATATTTTAAAGAATATCAAGAAGAAAAAAGATATTTTAATTTATCGAAATCAGACCACTTTGACTGGAAAGCATATAAACAGTTTTGTGATGATACCATACTAATAAGTGGGACAAAAAAGGACATAATAGAATTAAAAAAAAGAGAAAGATGGACTTTGTTTTTAGCCTACTATCGAAATACTTATTTTGGTGTTAAGCAATGTGCCGAAATTGATTATTTGAGAGAATTTTCTGAAACAATTTCTGATAATCAAAAAAATATTTATTAGCATGCATTATTTCAACTATGACATTCTGTGTTAGTAGTACAACCCATCTTGCACAATATTTAAAACCATCAAATTTTAATACTTCATTAAATATAATAATGAAAAGAAAAATTAGTGTTATCGACTCGGTAATAGAGAACTTAATTAATATTAAAAAAACAAAAACAATAGGAATAAAGGCAAATATATATAATTGTGATTTTCGTGATATACTAAAGAAAATCGAAATAAATAAAACCACATTAATTTATGCTGACCCTCCTTATTTTAAAGAACATTATTCTAGATATTATCATGTTTTAGATACATTTCTTTTTTATGATTACCCTGAACTTACCTATAATCCAAGGCTAAAAACAACAACAACAGGTAGGTATCGAAACAATAGAATAGTATCTGATTTTGGGAAAAAAAGTCTTGTAAAGAAAGCCTTTTTTGATTTAGTACAAACTGTTAAATTATATGGTAATAAACTAGCTATTAGCTATGCAAACACATCAATTTTGGATATTGATTATTTCGATGAACTTAAAACGGAATTTAAAATACCAATGAAAATATATGATTTTGAATTAATGCATTCAGGTCAAGGACAACCTAGAAATAAAATAGTAAAGGAATATCTTATTATATATGGGTAATACATTAATATCTGAAATATTAACCTTGCA
Source organism: Spirochaetia bacterium (assembly GCA_026002045.1). GTDB lineage: Bacteria > Spirochaetota > Spirochaetia > Treponematales > Breznakiellaceae > BNUT01. Next base: position 10,442 of record BOAV01000060.1, read on the forward strand.
ACCAGAACATGATTATCCAGCTGGGTTGATCCATCCATATTGGGCAAGAAAACCTATAAATATTTTAGAACATATAATTACCAAATACTCCCAAAAAAATGACGTAATACTTGATCCTTTTATGGGCTCAGGTACAACAATAATTGCTTCATTAAAGAACAATCGTAATGTGATTGGCAATGATCTGAATCCGTTGTCTTTCATGCTAGTTAAATCTATTTTACTTATTATTAATCAAAAAACTCAATTCATTGATATTTTAGAAAAAATGATCGATAATTGGAGTAATTTCTCCCTAAGTCTATACAAGTGTAATAATGATATGGCTGTCGAACGAGAAATATATAAAGTTGACGGCAATTTTGAAAATGGAGAATTTGAATTAGTTCCTTTGGCTGTAAAATTAAAGCCTATTGTGAAAAATCAATTAAAGGGCAATATTAAAATTGAAAAGAAAGTTGAATACAAAAATAATTTGATTGAGAAATACATAGATTTCCCTTTAGATTTCAAGACAATAAAATTTTTAGAGAATACGAGAATAGCAATACATAAAGATGTTAATGCCGACCAGTATTTTACAATAAGGAATAAAATATTTATTAATTATGCCAAGGAATATATTGGCAAATTAAAAGTTGATAATAGTATCAAAAATGTTCTTAATATATTTTTATCCTCTATGCTTCCTCTTTTACGTTTAAGTGATAAAAAAGCAAGCTCACAATGGCCTTATTGGAGGCCCAAAGAGGAATTGGTATCTCGAAATCCAATAGTTGCTTTAACAAAACGTAAGCCTGCATTTTTAAATTTAATTAATTGGGATGTTATTTTTGATAAAAAATATATTAATGATTCAAAAATATTCAATATATCAGCAGACAAACTTGATAAGGCATTTGAAAATAAAGTTGATTTAATATTAACAGATCCTCCTTATGCCGATCAAGCACCTTACTTAGAATATTCCGACCTCTTTCTTTCAATTATAACAGGAAAAAGGCCAAATAAATTATATAAGAAGGAAATTGTTGAGACTAATGCAAAGGGAAGAGAAAATGATACAAACGAATATGAAAACAGGTTATATAATTCATTCATTTCCTTTTCAAAACTATTAAAAAATGATAAATACTTAATATTTTATTACATTGACAAAAATATCAATCATTGGAAAATTATTAAGAAAGCACTATTGGATTCAAATATTCAAGTTATGGATGTAATTTCTTTACCAAAACAACGACGTTCAATAAAAAATGTGATATCGAAGGAAAAATCATTTTATGGAGATCTTCTTATTATTAGTAAAAAACAGGACAAGATAAGATTACTAGTGGATATAACTTATAAGGATATTATACATAAAATTCAAATTAAAGACTATTTTGCCAAATTTGGTCTGTTTATAAAATATTTTTTGATGTATAATATTGTAGATTTAGACAAATATGATATAACTGATATAATGAGGACAATATAATGTATTGGCTATTAGAAAAATCAAAACAAAAAGAGGTGCCTGAAACACTAGATAACCTTGTAAATAGGTTGTCTATTATCAGTTCAGAACCGACACACAAGGATCAGGTATTTCCTTTTCAGGGGAGAAAGGCAATAGAACATGCCAAAGAAATTATAAATACCTTAACAAGTGAAAATGATATAATTTGTGATCCATTTGCTGGCTCAGGTAGCTTCATGTATGCTGCTTCAATGTTAAATAGAAAAATAGCTGCATCGGAATATGAGATTTATACTAATAGGATGGGACTCTCTCCATATTTTTTACCAAAAAAAGAAGAATTGATAAAAAAGTATGAAGAATTGATTGAAATGGTAACACCAGACATTAATCATTATTACAGGACAAAATGTAAATGTGGAAACATCATCGTTATTGAATCACTGTTTTATGATAGAGAACCATTAAGATATAAAAATATTACAAAGCATGAGAGATTGGGAAAAAATAATGAGAATATTGTTTATAGGAAGGGATTTAAATGTCCTTATTGTGGAGCAACAGAAAAAATGTTTGATGATTATGACAGAATAGTAATGGAAGAAATTAATAGTCAAAATATTGATTTTCCAAAGGATATTTTAATTGAAAATTCCAGAATAAATTTAAGTGGAAAATTTGTTCATTATGAAAATCTTTTTCCTATCAGAAGTCAAATTGTATTAAAAATTCTCTGGAATGCCATCCAGAGAATAGATTGCAATGAAAGAATAAAATTTTTCATTGAAAATGCCTTTCTTTCTATTCTTCCATTGGCTAAATTTAAAGATTACAGAAGTAAAAGTCAGGATTTACATTGTCCTCCTATTCAATTACGTGAAAGTAATATCCTTAATTCATTTATAAACAGTTTTAGTAAAAGGCTAGAAACTCTATATTCATATAATATTAATGATAATAAGATAAATTATCAATGTATAGATTATCGTGATCTACTTGATTCTTTAGCAAAATGTTCAGTGGATTTGATAATTACTGACCCTCCCTGGAATGATGGTAATGCCTATTTTGAAAGAGCACAACTTTATCATCCTTGGCTCAATTATTCACTAAAAAAGGATAAAGATAGATTGTCAAAAGAAGTTATTGTATCAGATGCTCCACAAAGGACTGATAAAAATAGCAAGGATCAATGGTGGAATGATATAAATCTATTATTTTCAAAGAGCTATAATGTCCTCAGAGACTACTCTTACCTTGTTTTATATTTTCGGCCTGTTCCTGCAAAAGACTGGATATTAAATTTCAATAAATTAAAATTTATTGCTAGAAAAAATGGGTTTGAACCCTTGTTAACAATTGATCTGTCAAATAAGGATCCTTCAATGAGAATCCAACAAAGTTCATACTATGCTTTCAGTAGTGATCTAATTCTTATCTTTATAAAATTAAAGAATGAAGAAAAAAGAATATATTATAATGAAAATGATATTGATGAGATTTCTTTTAGGGTTGCAGTTGAATTGCAAGATGAACTTCATGATAGCTTCTCATATTTTCAATGGAACAAAAAATTTGCAGAAAAATTGAAAAACCTTGGATTGTTTGAATTATTATTACCTAGAAACAAAACAATAATAGATATTTCATTTAATAGAGTATGTGAAAATATTAGCAAAGGCTTGTTTCTGCCTAAAGCTATAACACCTTATTCTGATGAAATATTTAACACTCCCTATATTGAAAGGATTTCATTGTATGTTCCTTATGTTATTGAGGAATTATTAGCAACAAAAGACAAATTTACATTTGAACAATTTTTATTAAAAATTGCTGAATTTGTTGAAAATGGTACAAGATCGATTTTAAATCAAATATTAAATGATTCTGAAGGTTCAGTACGTTCATTATTAGAATTGTATGCTGAACCAATTGAAGGTGGTAAATATTTTACAAAAAAACCATTGCCAAAGATCCCTAGAAATATAGAAAACATATTGAAATTAAATCCAAATGAATTTGAAATATTTGCTGCTCATTTACTTGAACTTGAAGGATATAAAAATATTGCCGTAACTGGTAGATCTGGAGATAGGGGTGTTGATATAAGATGTAATGACGATGAAAATAATTTAATAATAGTTCAATGCAAAAGATATACTAAAACTAATATAAGTTCAACACCCATACAAAGGCTTCATTCATTTGGTATTACAAGGGGGGCTTATAGGAAAATATGTATTACTACAACAGATTTCACACGAGATGCAATTGATGAATCTGGAAAAACCAATGTAGAACTCATTAATAGAGATGAATTAGATAAAATCATATTTAAACATAAAATATTTTGATAATTTCATTTTAATCTGACATTGATAAGTATTTTATAAGGAGATATATTTTTGGAATTCATACTTAATAGTAAGAAAATTATTTATCCAGACATTCATGATTTACATGAGGAGTTGTTTAAAGCCATAAAAGTGAGTGGATCCTTTCTTCATCAAGTTAATAATTTTGAAGGTATTCCTTTTGATAAAGAAAAATATAGAAAACAAGTTAAAGAGGAATTAAGATATTATCTAAAAAACAATGAGTATTCTGATTTGCTTCTTGACCAGCTATCAACCTTACATGCAGGTCATTATATAGAAATAAAATACCCTGAATTGAATCAGATAGAGTGGGCTTTCTATAACTTGCGAGAAATCTATTTTAAAATTGAAGAAATAGTTAATGCAAACAATATTAAGAAAGAGATTCCATTTGATCACAAAAAATCACTATTATTTGGCAAAAATTTATTTCATGTACATCATAATATAATGAATTATATTGACATAAATTTTGACAAATATCTAAACTATAAATATAAATCAGACCAATCTATTATTAACGAATTAGAAATATTTGATATAAAACATGATGGGAGAAAACCAATAAACGAACTATTCAGTTTATTTGCAATTAAAAATTATTATGAAATTTTAGAACCCACCAAAATCAATGACAATTTCTTTCGAATGACTGGTGAATGGTTAGTGTATCAAAAGAAAGATGATAAATATTATTTCATAGGTTTATTTATTCATCCGAAAAATGATCTCCATGATGAAATACTATATAAATACATTAAAGATT
>BOAV01000061.1 GCA_026002045.1 Spirochaetia bacterium
ACAAGGAACAGTTTATCCGGCTGATGCTGGAGAAAGAGGATTACCGGAAGGACGAGCTGTTCAAGGGGCTCATGACCGATATGGAAAAAAACATCGTACCGATCCGTACCTTAAAAAGTGCGAAACGCAAGTGGAATTATTTCAACAAGTACAAATGCAACCAGAAACCGAGCTTTTGAGGCTTAAGTTTATGATGTTGTGCCTGGCGCCTCTGCGTGGCCTGTGCTACACTGTACCCGATGTCGAGGAGGTGTTATATGAATAAGACATACAAAGGCGGAACTGCCGCTCTGGTTGCGGTGCTCTTGGCAGCATCGTTTTTGCCGATAGGCTTGATGGGCTGCGGTACGGATACCCCCCCTGATGACCTTGATAGAGTAGCTACTCCCACCGCCACTCCGGGGGCAGGAGCTACCAGCGGGGGTATAACCCTTGCCTGCGCAACTGCGGGGGCAACCATCCGCTACACCACCGATGGAACAACCCCCACCGCGAGCACCGGGACCGAATACTACGAAGACTCCATTACGATCGCCGGTTTTCCCGTCACGGTTAAGGCCATCGCATACAAGGCCGGTATGGCCGACAGTGAAGTACTGACGGCGGCGTATACCCTTTTACCGCCGTCAATGATTTCTTATACCATGGTATCCATTCCCGCAGGAACGGTAACCGCAAGCATTGGAGCCACTGAAGGCCCCTTTAGTAACGCTGGTAGCGTCCCTGTTACGGTTCCCGCATTTAAGATGGGCGAAACCGAAGTAACCTATGAACTGTGGTATGCGGTAAAAGAATGGGCAAAGGTCAATAGAGGGTATCGCTTTGCGAATGAAGGCATGGAAGGCTATAATGAATACGATGGCTGGCCCGTTGGAGCCGCGCCGACTGCGGCAAAGCAGAAGCCGGTAACCTTCATAAACTTTCGGGATGCGGTGGTATGGTGCAATGCCTACAGCGAGGCCATGGGCCGGACACCCTATTACTATCTTGCGGGGACAAGCAATTTTGCCGACAGCACAAGAGTCCTGCGGGTATGCTCTCCTGACACAACCACCGAGGGCTCGGGGAACGAGGAAAACGCGGCGTTCAACACATCATCAGCCAATGGGTACCGGCTGCCCACGGGAGCGCAATGGGAATATGCGGCCCGGGGCGGAGTGCCCGGTACCGTCGGCACACCTTGGACATATACCTATGCGGGGACAAATACGGCGGGAACAGGCGCCGGGCAATTAGGTGATTATGCGTGGTATGATGCCAATTCAGGCCAAAACACCCATGCGGTAAAGACGAAAAACGCAAACAGTGCCGGTCTCTATGATATGAGCGGGAATGTGCGGGAATGGACCCATGGCTTTATCGTAAGCTCGATAGGTTCTCGCAGGGCGGCGGTTCTGGCAACATTGCGTCCAATTGCACGGTTACCTCTCTTTGGCATCACAGCAGCGACCACGTGGGCGAGGATCTTGGTTTCCGTGTTGTGTGCCCCTGATCCCGCCCCCAAAAGGAGCAAAGGGGAACGCTTAAAGGCATTTTTCGCGGGCAAAGGACACGAAGGGGCTGTCCAGAAAGTAATTTTTGGACAGCCTTTTTTTATTCCAGTATTGTAATCTCCACCCGGCGGTTGCGGCTGCGGCCTTCTTCGTTTGAATTATCTCCAATGGGTTTTGTTCCACCCCAGCCTTTATACATAAACCGGTCTGCACTGATTCCCCGGCGGGTTAATTCTTCAACCATCCGCTTTGCCCGCCGTATCGAAAGGTCAATATCCCCGGCGGGATCGTCTATAGCGGCGGTATGGCCCTCTACCAAAAAAGTTCGATCCGCTATCGGCCCAAGCGCCTGGGCTATCATGTCCAGCCGGGAACGTTCTTCTGGAAGAAATTCATCAGAATCGGGGATAAAACGGATATCCTTTACCACAAGCCGTATCCCTTCAGGAACCGGCAGCACATCCATACCTCCCAGGGAGGCTATGACCGTTTTCCGGTTCAGCGGCGCCATATTTTCGTTAAAAATAAGGGTAAATCCCCTGAACCGCACCGTCGAACCATCAGGCCAGGAGAAGGTCTCATCCAGATTATCCCGTATCAACAAGGGAAGGCCGTTGGCGGCCTGGATCAGAATATCAACCGTATGGGCGCCCTGCAGACCGGTAAAGCTCTGCCCCTGCTCTACATCCGTATTCCGGTACCGGGAGGCATATTTTGCAGACACCCGGTAAACCGGTATACCCCGGTAGAGCTCGCTTCCCCGGTACTCGTATTCTACCAGAAGGGGGATTACTACCGGCCGGCCCGTGTTCAGCGGGTCCACCGCCCGGCTGCCCGGGGCTGTCCATTTTGCGCCGGGGCGAACCACCTCCATGGGGAAGGCCGGGAAGCCCCGGAGTGCGGGGAAGCCCTGATCATCATCAATGGCAAGGTTCCCATCCCGGTATATTTTGAATTTGACGGGAACAACCGTATCCACCGGCCGGGCGCTTTGCCGCATGTCCCGGAGAGTTTCCTCCAGAACAAAAAAATTCCCCCGGTACAGAAAAGCATCTTCGGCGGCGGCCTGTTTAGGAACAATCGAAGCCCGCACTTCCCGGTACACATGACCCACATATTTGCCGTTATCGTACCGGGACCAATCGGAACGCTCGACCATTGAATACGGCCCGGTATTACCCGCCGCAAACTGAACCGGTCCGGCCGGGTTTCCCGTGAACAATTCCTCTGCGCCGCCCTGAAAAGAGCTGTATACAAAAATCGCTGCGGCCAGTAAGAAACTCTTGCATATATATCTCTGCATACGTACAGTATTATCGGAGTATTTAATGAAAATAGTGATCGCCCCGGATTCATTTAAGGGGAATATGAGCTCCCCGGAGGTCTGCGAGGCGATTGAAACAGGAATACTACGGGCCGATAAAACCGCATCGGTATATAAAATCCCCCTGGCGGACGGCGGGGAAGGCACCGCACGGGCGCTTACCGGGGCTGCGGGGGGCCGGTTTATCAAAACAACGGTGACCGGTCCTTTAGGGGACAAGATTGAAGCCGAATTTGGGCTGATTGACAACGGCCGGACTGCGGTGCTGGACATGGCCAGCGCTTCCGGCATAGAACTGCTGCGCCGGGACCAGCTTAACCCCCTTAAAACCACTTCCTGCGGCACGGGGGAGCTGATAAAGGCCGCGCTGGATACCGGGGCGAAGGAGTTGATCATCGGCATAGGGGGAAGCGCCACCAACGACGGCGGCCTCGGCAATGCCCGCCGGCGGCGGAATGGGCGGTATGGGGGGAATGGATTATTAAAAATCCTGGATTTATTTGATAAGTGATAAGGGCCGCTGTAAGGCGGTCCTTTTTCATATACCCCTTACCCCAGCACCCCCCGCACCAGTTTGGTAAACAACTTCGCCATATCGTGAACACTCGTGTTCATGCCGTTTTTAAGCCATTCCTGTATAATGCCGGTACAGCCGTCCCTGATAAAAACAGAACAGTAATTCAAAGTCTCCTCGTCAATCAGGCTGCTGTTTTTGGCATTCTTTAGTTGGCGCACATGTACGGTAATGTATTTTGAAAACTTCTTTTGAAAGTCGCTTGCGCCGTTTTCACTTAAGAATACCTGTACCGAATTGCTGTTACTTGCGATGTACTGCATGGCATCCTCCAGCAGCATGGCAAGTTCCCTGGCCGGCGGCATATCACCCGTTGGGGCGTGGCGTTGAATTAATTTGTTCAGTTCATCAAGGATTTCTTCTTCCATTTGCCCCAGAAGTTCGTATTGGTCTTTACAGTAAGTGTAAAAAGTCGAGCGGCTCACCCCGGCGGCCTCGCATATCTCCCTAACGGAAATGTTGAGGATTGATTTCGTTTTCATAAGGGCCACGAGGCTTTCCCGCAGCACTTTGCGGGTAACCTGAACTCTCATGTCCGTCTTTTTCATGATTTTCTCCTTACATTTTTCACGGCCTTGTAGGGCTGCTGAACAAAATAGGACATATTGTCCAATAACCATACGAACCAGTTAAAATTTGTACTTCAAATCCAATATGTATTCTATGTATATTTTTACCGTAAATGCAAGCATATCAAGGAGCGTCACATGGAAAAATTTTTTAAGTATCCCCGGGTGATTGTGGGCGTTGTCGCACTTATCACGGTATTTTTTGGTTTGCAGCTGCCAAAGGTGCAAATGGACAACAACATCATGGCGTTTATTCCCGACACTCTGCCGGAGCATATCACCGCCAGTCATTTTGAGGCCGAATACGGCGACTCAATCACCATCATGGTAGGGCTTGAACGTCCCTACGGTACGGTTTTTGAAAGCGCTTTTCTTTCGCGCATAAAAGCGTTTGGCGAAGCGGTCGAAGCAAAGGCCCTTGTCAAGAGCGTGGAATCGATCATGTCAACAGAGTACATCACCTCGGACAGCGAAAGCATCATGGTGACCGGTCTCGTAAGCGAAGACTTTACGGGGACAGAAGAGGAAATAGCGGAATTAAAGCGCCGCATTGCCTCCTGGGATATGTATGAGGGCGCGCTTATATCGGAGGACCTCCGGGCCGCACAGATTGTGGTACAACTTAACGCCCCATCCGACCGTGCGGGAGACCGCGATGTTGTGGCGGTTCTCATGGAAATACGCGAAATGGCAAAAGAAATGTTTGCCCCGTACGCCGTTGTTTACACCGCGGGACAAGCTGTGATAACGGCAACCCTGACCGAATCGGCATTTGCCGACCTCGTGTACCTTATACCCTTTACCATACTGGTACTGCTCGCCGTTCTTACCCTTTCCTTCAGGCGTTTGAGTTTCGTTGCCTACCCGCTCCTCACCGTGATTATCGCCGTACTATGGAGCATCGGCGCAATGCCGCTTTTTGGGGTGAAAATGACGCTTCTGGAGGTAATTCTACCCATCATTCTTATGGCAGTGGGAAGCGCATACGGCGTTCATGTTGTCTCGCATTACAAGGACGAAATACAGGGCAAGACATTGAGCGCCGCCGAGCACCGCGTCTTTGTTCTTGGCCTTGTGCGTAAACTCTTGAAGCCCGTGTTTCTTGCCGGTCTCACCACCTTTGCGGGCTTTGTCTCCTTCTGTTTTGCTCCCATGTCAACAATGCGCGATTTCGGCATTTTCTCAAGTTTCGGTGTTTTGTCCGCCTTTGCAATCGCTATCGCCCTGATTCCCGCCATACTCCTGATTCGCGGCAGCCGGGGGATAAAACCGGCGGGCAGCAAACACACACAAAAAAGGAAGCCCGGTTTTAATTTTGAAAATCAACTTGTTGCTGCCATGAGCGCCATTGCAAAGAAAAAATCCCTGGTACTCGCTGCGGCGGCGCTGGTCATTATCGTTTCGATTGCGGGTGCGTTTAAGATCGTTGTAGACAATTCACTGGTTGAGTTTTTCAGCAAAGATTCAGAGGTAACCCGCAGCGACCGTTTTATTCGCGAACATTTCGGCGGTTCTTCCCAGCTTATCGTATCGGTTGAAGCTGATGATACACAAACACTGCTCAACCCCGAAGTCCTTGCCGCCCTTGACGGTCTTTCCGCCTACCTCATGGAGCGCGTCCCCAAGGTCGGTAAGGTTACCGGATTTACGGACATGGTGAAGCGCATGAACCAGATGTTCAATGTTGACGAGCCGCCGGATGGTATCAGAGGAGTATCACGAATCACTGCCGGCGATACCTTAAACGGTGAATTGGAGTTTGGGGATTTTGGTTTTGAAGCGGCAATCGAAGAAGGGCAAAACAATGAACAAATTAATGATAGACCGCTTGCCGCTCCCGCGTTTTCCGGCACACCGGTCACCTTTGCCATGATTAACGCCGCCGCGGGAAAGAACGGGAATATGAACGCCCGGAGCCTGGTGCGGGAACTTGAGCGTATGACCAATTACGAAGGGCGTGCGTATTATGAAATACCGGCGGTGCCGGCGCGTTACGGAAAAGAAACGCCCCAGGAACTGCAGCAGCTTATTTCAAATTATCTCATACTGCTTGCGGGAAATGCGGAGAACAGCTTTTCTAATGATCCCCTTGAGCCTACCGCCATAGAAACAATAGTGCTGGTGAACAGCCAGTGGCAGGCGGACGCGCAGGAAGTTACCCGGGCAATCAACGATTATGCGGCCGCACATTTTCCTGAAAACGTGCGCGTACTTGTCGGAGGCGGCGCGGCCCAGGAAGGGGCGCTTGTCCGTCTGGTCGTGCAGTCCCAAACAATCTCAATTTTTGTCTCCGTGCTTATGGTGCTGTTAATCGTCGCGTTTTCCTACAAGTCCCTTGCCGCAGGTATTATCGCCGCCTTACCCCTGGCCATCGCCATTATGTGCAATTTCGGCATCATGGGCTTCTTCGGTATCACCCTCAATGTATCAACCGCAATGATTGCCAGCCTTGCCGTGGGTATTGGAATTGATTACACAATTCATATCATCGAAGCGGTTAAAAGGGAATACGCCGCAGGGGGTGATTATATGCGCAGGGCTTTTGGCGATTCCGGCAAGGCGATACTCATCAATGCGGTTTCCGTAGGATGCAGCTTTGGGGTGCTCTTTTTTTCCCGATTCCGTATCATCGCGCAGTTTGGCGCTCTTATCTCGCTGAGTATGATACTGAGCGCCGTGGTAAGTCTGACGGTAGTTCCCGTTTTAATAACTACGGTGAAACCGAAGTTTATTTATGGATCAAGGAGTGTAAAATGAAAAGAGTTGCGATTTTTGTAACATTGGTTTTCTGTGCTGTCTTTACGTACCCGCAGGATGCGGCGCAAGATGCGGTTTCCATCGTAACGGCGGCGAATGGCCGTATTCAGGCGGACACCACGTCAAGCCGTTCACGCATGGTTATCACCGCGAAGGATGGTTCCACCACAGAGCGGGTTATCGACCAGTATTCAAAAGACGACGCAAAGGGTATGGCCCGGACGGTGATTGTCTTTCAGAGTCCGGCGACAGTGCGGGGGACACGTTTTCTTACCATAGATAACGCCCAGGGCAAAAGCGACCAATGGATTTTTTTACCATCCCTCGGCAAGGTGCGGCGTATCGCCTCGTCTGAAAGCGGCGGTAACTTTATGGGAACCGATTTTTCTTATGATGATATGTCGAGCATGGACCGGGACGTCGATCTCGACACGCACTCACTGCTGCGGGAGGAAACCTTCAACGACGCTTCCTGTTATGTTATTCAATCCCTGCCCAAGGGAAACGACTACCAGTACTCTAAAACGGTCACCTGGATAGACAAGACGAGTTACCGGATTTACAAACGGGAGCTTTACGACAGGCGCGGCGCCCTTGGCAAGGTGATGGAAATAGCGGTCTACAAAGATATTCAGGGGCGGGACACCCCAACACAGATAAAAATTTCCACCGTGACGGCAGGCACTTCAACAACGATCTACATGGACATCACAAAATATGACGATCCGATTCCTGAAGGGGTGTTTACTACGGCGTACCTTGAAACCGGGAGGGCAAGATGAAATTCCTATACATGATAATAGCCTGCCTGCTATTGGCAGTAACACTACCCCTTGCCGCTCAGGATGACTCTGCCGCGCAAGACTTGAGTTTTGGTTTTGGTGAAGACCTTATTTCAGGCGGAAGCGACGGAAGCGGCAGAGGCTTGGCGGTTTCCATAAGCGGCGAGGTAAAGGCCTCTGTATCCGGTTTTGTTGACGATTTCACAGAGGGCACCGATCACACGCGGCTTGGAAATATTTTTTCCGGGAGACTTATCTTTACCGCCGAAGGCTCCCGCGCCGCGGCGGTCATCAACCTAAAGCTCGCGCCCGGCCTGGTCTATTATGACGAAAAATCGCCGGTCTACCTTGATGAAGCCTACATAGCAGCCTGGTTTGGCAGGCTCGACATTGAAGGCGGACTGCGTAAGCTCACCTGGGGCAAAGCGGACAGCATGGGGCCGCTGGATGTTATTAACCCCCTTGATTATTCAGATTTGTCCGATTTAAGCGATTTGATGAACCTCAAAATCGCCCGGCCGCTTATCCATGCTTCGCTGCATCTTGGCCGGTTCTCAAAACTGGAAGGCGTTTTTGTCCCCAACTTCGAGCCAATGCGTTTTGCAGAAAGCGGACGCTGGGCTCCGGCGCAGTTTGCGTCCTTGAGCCAACTTCCTCCGGGAAGCATTATACGGCCCGATACAACAACCCTTAACTACGCGCAAGGGGGTTTACGTTTTACCACGACTGTAGGAGGCGCGGCGGACATAGGCCTTCAGTATTACTACGGACGGCTTACAACACCGGCGGTAACCATGACGGCGGCAATGCCGCCTATGGTCACCTTTGCGTACAATCCCTATCATCAGATCGGCCTTGATTGGGCTATGGTTTTAGCCGGTTTCAATCTCCGTGCGGAAATTGCCGCCAACATTACCGGCGACCTTAAGGGCAGCGATGGCGCGGTATACAACCCGTCCCTCGCCTGGTCTCTCGGCTTTGACCGCGACCTTGTGTGGGGCATTAATTTGAATCTGCAATGCAACGAAACAATACGCCTCTTTGACAGCGCGGTAGGCGGCGATGCACAAACGGACATCGAGGCGGGAACAGACCTAACGGCCACCCGTATCACCGCTTCACTCTCAAAAAAGTTACTGCGGGACGAATTGGAAATTAAAGCCTCCGTCATTTGGGAAATAGAGAGCGGCGCGGCTCTTGTCATGCCCACCCTCACATGGACAAAAGACGCTGTAGCGGTAGAATTATCCGGCGGCGTCTTTGTGGGAGATACTGAGGGACTTTTCGGACAGTTCCACGACAACAGTTTCGTGAAGGCGGCGATCACCTACACATTTTGAAAGCGGCGTATGCACTGGGGTTGTTATTCCATCAAGGCCCATGTTAACTTCTTCTATATTAATACGGAGGTGTACTATGGTTTCGGAAGCGTTAAAAGGCAGGTCCCTCTTAACATGGCTGGACTATACGGAAGAGGAAATCCGCTATCTGCTGGATCTGTCCAAACAGCTCAAGGCAGAGAAAAAACAGGGCGAAACAAATCAGCGTTTTTTGGGAAAGACCATCGCCCTGCTCTTTGAAAAACGCTCCACCCGGACACGGTGCGCCTTTGAAACCGCCTTTGGGGAGGAGGGGGGACACCCGGTGTTCCTTTCCACTCAGGATATCCAGATGGGCGCCAAGGAATCCATTGAGGACACCGCCCGGATTCTGGGCCGCATGTTCGACGCCATCCAGTTCCGGGGCTTCAAACAGTCCACCGTGGAGACCCTGGCCAAATATTCGGGGGTGCCGGTCTACAACGGCCTGACCGACGACTTCCACCCTACCCAGGCCCTGGCGGATATCCTTACTTTGGAAGAAAATTTCGGCCCTTCAAAGGGAAAAAAGCTCTGTTTTGTGGGTGACGGCCGTAACAACGTGGCCCGGTCCCTCATCGTGATCTGCGCCAAGCTGGGAATTCACTTTACGGTGATCACCCCCGCGTCCCTTAACCCCGATGCCGCCCTGCTGGCGAAATGCGCCCCCCTGGCGGACGCATCGGGGGCCAAAATTACCGTCACCGCCGACACCGCCGGGGTCAAAGGGGCGGACGCCCTCTACACCGACGTGTGGGTTTCCATGGGTGAAGAGGCCAAAAAAGAAGAACGCCGCCGGCTCCTCTCCCCCTATCAGGTGAACCAGGCCCTGATGGACAAAACCGGCCGCAAGGACAGCATCTTTCTTCATTGTTTACCGGCGGTCAAAGGCGAAGAGGTCACCGCCGATGTGATCGACGGCCCCCAAAGCCGTGCCTGGGACGAAGGGGAAAACCGCAAGCACACGATAAAGGCGATTATGGCCGCAACGCTGGGGGTTGCGGCCATAAGTTAAAGCAAATTGGGGAGGGCAAAGTCCTCTTGTGATTTATACCCTCCCTCATTATACTTAAAAGAACATTGTGATAATTTGGAGGATTGATATGAAAAAGCTCATTTTTTCTGTAATTATTCTGGCGGCCCTTTCTGCGCCGCTGTTTGCCCAGAAGATTTCCGATGGCAAAGAATCGGAATATTTTTATGTCAGCGTGCCCATAGAGAAGATCTATTCTTACAGGAAGGGGTATGTGGTCCAGTACCGGAAAGGGGTCAGCCAAATGGCTCAGGTCTATCTTCCCCAGGAATGGTTTATCGGTGTTGGGGACGCTGCCAAGGGGGAGTTGATCTACCAGGGTTCAGGAAAGGCCTGGCCTTCTATGGCCGTTTACTACAAAAGCGGATCATTTAGTCATGTCCGTCTCTATATCCGCAGAAACCAGAGCCACGAAACCTGGGGGATTATCTCGATGGGGACTAATATCGACGATCGTTTTGAAAATATCGAGGACTTAAAACTCGAATTTTAACGGAGATTTATGGCAAAACCGGTTCCGGTTCCTGCGGAAATTATCGATTTTATTAAAACAGGCTCAAAATTTCTCGTGGCCGGGCATAAGGAGCCTGATGGGGATTGTGTGGGAAGTCAGCTTGCCCTTACATCGGCGCTGCGGCGGCTGGGAAAGGAGGCGATTCCCTGTTCGGCGGGGCCATTTAAGCGGACCGAGATTATGCCCTATGCGGCTCTGTTCATTGCCGCGCCGGGAGAAAAGGAACGGGAGGGGGCACGGGTCATTGTGACGGACTGTTCCGGCCTGCACCGGACAGGTGATCTGGAACCCTGCCTAAAGGGCCTCCCCCTGGCGCTTATCGACCACCATGCAACGGGGGATCATCTTTCAGAGAAAGGAACCCTGATATTTCTGGATCCCCATGCGCCATCGGTAACCTTTATGATCCTGGCCCTTATTGAAGCCCTGGGTCTGACCCCCTCTCCTGAGGAAGCGGACTTTCTGTTCTTCGGCCTCTGCACCGACACGGGCTTTTTCCGCCATGTGGACAACCGGGGAGCGGAAACCTTTACCTATGCGAGCCGACTGATTCAGGCCGGGGCAAATCCCAAAAAGGCATTCCAGGCAATCAACGGGGGAAAGTCCCTGAATTCCCGAAAACTCATAGGCCTGGTCCTTTCCCGTGCGGAGGAACACTTTGAGGGCCGCCTGATCCTCAGTTCCGAGGAATACGAAGAAACCCAGCGGTTTGGCCTTCAGGGCCGGGACTCGGACATGATCTACCAGTTGCTGCAATCCGTGGCAGGGGTGGAGGCGGTTGTGGTTATCCGCCAGGAAGATCCGGGAAAATGCGCCATAGGGTTCCGCTCACGGGACCATGTTGACGTGTCCGCCATTGCCGCCTCTTTTGGCGGCGGTGGGCACAAAAACGCCGCAGGGCTTGCGGTTCCGGGAACCATCGCAGAGTGGAAACCGAAAATTCTTGCCGCCTTTGAAAGGGTCTTTAACTAATTTTTTACAAATTTCTTATGACATTTGTCATATAAATCGATCCAAAACTGTATTTTGATGCCCTTATTCCGATATACCACAGAGGAGGAGCATCACATCATGCAGGAACTTTCATCGCTTAACAATCTGTTTAAGCAGTATGCAAAGGGCATTCTGGAAAAAAGGGACTTTGAGGGACTTATCTTTAAAATAATCTTAAAGAATTCCCGGTACTTTTATCTTTTTGAAGGGGATGAGGAAGAGACCATTGACTATTTATGCTGGCTCTATCCGCGTTTGAGTGCGGCTGTAACAAATTACCGGGAAACGGGGGCTTCCTTTTCTGCCTATATCGCCGCACTGGTCCGTTGTTCCGTCAGGGAATACCTTTCCCGGCAGACGGCTCATCAGATTACCGAATATGCCGCATGGACGGCACAGGCGGTTGACATGGAGGTCCACGAAAGCGAACCGGAATATCCTGAAAAAAGGCCGGAACCCAAGGTCATCCTGAACCCCCGGCAGGTTTTGATCCTGCTCCTTAAATCCTACTATTTTGTTTCCGATGATTTTCTGGACCGGATCGCCCCATCCCTTGGGGTCAAAAAGGAAAAACTCAAAAAAATGATAGATGACCTGCGGGATCAGCGGGCCCAACGGGAAGAAGAGATCCGCATCCTCAAGGAACGGATACACTGCCAGTTCTACCGGTGCATTGCCTTTGAAAAAAAACTCAACGCCTTGGTCCCGGGTTCCATCTATTATGAAAAGATGAAAGGCCGCCTTGAGCGGGGGCGCTTAAGGCTTGCGGCCATGAGGAAACGGCTTGCGGGAATGCGGCTGGACGCCACCAATCAGCAAATTGCCGAAGTTCTGGGGATTTCAAAGGGAACAGTCGCCTCGGGGCTCTTCGCCCTGCGGACCCAGCTGAAAATTAAGGAGGGGGCTGCAGCAGCCAATGCGGCCCAAACAGCCGCCGAATTGAACTGATGGAATAAAAAAAGTATCATGGACACATGCTCAGTTACCGTCATGGTTTTCACGCAGGAAATTCCGCGGATGTGCTCAAGCATATTGTCCTGATTTTCTGCCTTGATTACCTGACCCAAAAGGAAAAGCCCTGGTTCTGCATCGACACCCACGCCGGAGCCGGTTCCTACCCCCTGCTCGAAGGCTTTGCCGCCAAAAACCGCGAGTGGGAAAAGGGAGTGGCCAAACTTTCCGGCATTAAGGGGCGGCAGATACCCGCCGCACTGACCCGTTACCTGGAACTCACCGATCCGGAGGGCATATCCTACCCCGGCTCCCCGGAAATTATCCGAAGGCTGCTGCGGAAGGATGACCGGGCCTGCTGTTTCGAGCTGCATCCGGAAGATTTTGTCGCCCTCAAAACGCTTCTGGGCGGCGACCGGCGTTTCAGTCTCCGCCATGAGGACGGTTTTGCGGGGCTTAGGGGCCTTCTCCCGCCGCCATCCCGGCGGGGCCTTATCTTTATCGATCCGGTCTACGAAGTAAAGGACGACTATGCCCTGCTGCCCCAGGTGCTTTCCGATGCGCTTAAACGTTTCTCTACCGGAACCTATATCATCTGGCATCCCCTGCTGCACAGGGACCCCCGTCCAAGGGAAAGCGTCTCCTTTCAGGAAACTTTGCTGGGCCTGTATGATGGGAGCCGCTTGGGCATTGAGTTATACACTGCTCCCAAAGACAGCCCTCCGGAGAACGCCGGAGGGGAACCTCACCCTGCGGGTTCGGTGGGAAATTCTCCGCGGGGCATGTACGGCAGCGGCCTCGTCATTTTCAATCCCCCTTGGACTTTAAAAAACGCGCTGGAAGAGACCCTTCCGTTTCTGGGACTCACCATGGGTATTGGAAAAGACGGCTGGTTTCTTTGCAACCATGAGGCCCCATAAGGGTCTCAAAAGAAGAGTTATGCGTAACCCGGAAAGATTTTATGCCATCCCTTCTCCCCTGCCCTTTCAGACCCCCGGCGAGGAGATAGCCAATTCCATTTTGCACGGTCTGGGAGCCCTGGTGGCCATTGCGGGGTTAACGTTCCTCTTGCTTCGGGCCAATGGGTATCTGGGCGGCTCAGGGGGCGGCCCGCTGGCGCTTGTGTCCTTCAGCCTCTTTGGTGTTTCCCTGATCATCATGTTCCTGGCTTCCACCCTGTACCACGCCATCCAGCATGAGGGGGCAAAGCGGGTCTTCCGTATTCTGGACCATTCGGCGATCTATTTTCTTATCGCCGGGACCTATACCCCCTTCAGCCTGCTGGGTTTCCGGGGCGCATTGGGCTGGGTCTACTTCGGCATTGAGTGGGGACTGGCGGCAGCGGGAATCGCCCTCTACGCGGCGAACTGCAAATTCATCAAAAAAGTGGAAATGGTAGTCTATATGCTTATGGGCTGGGCCGTCGTCATCGGGTTCTACCGCCTGTATCGAAGCATCCCTCTTACCAGCATCATCTTCCTGGCCGCCGGAGGGCTCGCCTATTCCCTGGGCACCATCTGGTACGGCCGCCACAACCGCCGCATGTCCCATGTGATCTGGCACGCTTTTGTCCTTGCGGGGGCGGTCTGCCATTGGTTTGCGATCTGGAATATGAGCTAAGGAAGATGTTAGTCAAAGGTTTTCCGGTTTCCCAATAGTGCCCTCAAGTCCGGATAGTGTTACCGCTATGCGGCTTTTTTTGCATAATTTACCACAGCGACACCGGTAATCATCCCCTTAATAATATGGTCAACGATTTCCTCAAGCCGTGCAGCGACGGTTCCGGTATACCAAATATTTCCACATTCGGTACAAACCGTTGCGGGAACATTCCTGATGACAATAACCGAATCATTGACATCCTCTGTATGGGTTACCATCTTTTCTTCCGTTTCCGCCTTACAAATACCACATTTCATTGGGACCCCCTTCGTGTTTTACCATCTTTTTCCCATTTTTCACCGGATGGGCGATATGCGGTGATGATGTACAATACACCCTCACCTATACTACAAACGATATGCAAATCAACAGAACTTATCAAGCAACTTGGGAACGGATAATCCATTGGATATTGCTCAATGATTTCTCCATTGCGAATAGTTTGTTTTAAGTCGTCATACTTTATCCCACGCTGACGCATCCGTGCCAGTAAATGCTCGGTGAGAACAATTATTTCGTCGTTGCAAAGTTTCTGAATATTCTCAATGCTAACCATCTTTTCTCTGTCCTCGGTGCCAAGCGCCTTTTTCTGTTTATGATCATTATATGTAGCTATTTACGTAACATCAAGGATTTATAGACATCTACCGCCCCCATAGGTAGCGCCTTAAAAAAAGCCGCCGTCATCTTCCCAGCCCCCCGGTAACCGTGGCTCCCCACGGGCACGCAAAGGCATAATCGGGGGTCCTGTCAGGGGAATTCATGCCCCGCAGGCGGGTCACGAATTCCCCTGACACCCCCCGCC
>BOAV01000062.1 GCA_026002045.1 Spirochaetia bacterium
CAAGCCTTGAACCGTGATACAGAGTCAGGTATACTCATCATCATGCTAAAGAACATGCGGAATATCGGCATCATGGCCCATATTGACGCGGGAAAGACCACCACCACCGAGCGTATCCTCTACTACACCGGGAAAAGCCACCGGATCGGGGAAGTTGACGACGGGGAAGCCATCATGGACTGGATGGAGCAGGAGCAGGAGCGGGGAATCACCATCCAGAGCGCCGCTACCACTACCTACTGGCGGGAACACCAGATCAACATCATCGACACCCCCGGCCATGTGGATTTTACTGCCGAGGTGGAGCGTTCTTTGCGGGTCCTGGACGGGGCGGTGGCGATTTTTGACGCCGTTCGCGGTGTGGAGCCCCAGACCGAGACCGTGTGGCATCAGGCGGAGCGCTACCATGTGCCCGTTATCGGCTATGTGAACAAGATGGATAGGGTAGGGGCTGATTTTTTCCAGGTTCTTGAAGATGTACACGCCAAATTCGGCATAAACCTTGTTGCCCTCCAACTGCCCATCGGCAAGGAAAGCGGCTTCGAGGGGGTCATTGACCTTATCGCCATGGAAGAGGTCCGCTGGGACGTAGCGGATGACGGGGAAACGGTGATCCGCACCCCCATCGCTGCGGAGCGGCAGGCCCTGGCCGCCGAGTGGCGGGAAAAGCTTATCGACACCCTTTCGGCGGTTTCCGAGCCGATAACCGACCGTTATTTGGCGGGGGATGAGATAGAAGCGGCCTTGATCAAGAAGGAACTGCGGGCTTCGGTGCTGACCCGCGCCATACTCCCCATATTTGCCGGGGCTTCCCGTCGTAACATGGGGGTGCAGCCCCTGATCGACGCGGTAGTGGACTATCTCCCCGCGCCGGATGAAGTGGCCCCCGCATTGGGACATCACCTTAAAAAAGAAGAGGATGTCCAGGTCCCCTGCGATCCCAAGGGCACCCCGCTTGGCCTGGTATTCAAAATTCAGAACGATAGGGAGGCGGGGAGCCTCTGTTATGTGCGGATGTACTCCGGGGCTATCAAGCCCGGCGCGGTGGTTTATAATGTGGGGAAGAAGAAGCGGGAGCGGGCCAACCGGATTCTGCGGATGCACTCCAACAAGAGCGAGCCCCTGGACGAGCTTTCCGCAGGGGACATCGGGGTGATCATCGGGATGAAGGAAGCCCAGACCGGGGACACCATCGGCAGCGAGGGCTGGCCCGTGATCCTGGAAAAGATGCAGTTCCCCGAGCCGGTCATTTCGGTCTCCATTGAACCCCGGACCATGTCGGATCAGGACAAGCTCAAGGACATTCTGGCCCTTCTTTCCAAAGAGGACCCCACCTTTACCACCCGCGAAAACGAGGAGACCGGCCAGTTGGTCATTTCCGGCATGGGGGAACTCCACCTGGACGTGCTGGTGACCCGTATCCTCAAGGAGTACAACCTTGGCGCCAAGGTGGGGAACCCCCAGGTGACCTACCGTGAATCGGTGAGCAAAACCGTGGAACGCACCGAAAGTTTTTCCCGGGTAATCGCCGGCAAGGAAAACGCCGCCCAGGTGACATTGAAGGTGGAAAGTCTCCCCCGCGGCTCCGGGAACCGCTATACCTGCGCCGCGAAAAACAAGGATGCGCCGGAATCAATTTTTGACGCGGTGGAACGGGGCATTACCGGGGCCTTTGCCTCCGGCATCGTCCTTGGCTACCCCTGCATCGACATCGGGGTTACCCTGACAGACCTCAAGTATTCGGAACTCACCGGCACGGACTTCGCCTTTGAAGCCTGCGCCAGCCTTGGTTTCGACGAGGCCTGCCGCAGTGCGGAGCCCATCCTGCTTGAACCCATCATGGCGGTGGACCTTTTCGCCCCCAGCGAATTCGTGGGGGACGTGATGAGCCTCGTGAGCCAGCGGGGCGGCCAGGTGCAGAGTATGGAATCCCGCTCCGGGGCGGATCAGGTAAAAGCCACCGCCCCCATGGCAAAGATGTTCGGCTTCATGACCGCCCTCCGCTCGGTCAGCCAGGGCCGGGCGACCTTTACGATGGTGTTTTCACACTTTGAGAAAAAGTCGGAACGGTAGAAGAAAAAGATTAACCACAGAGGGCACGGAGTTAGCACAGAGGAAGAAAAAAAAGAAGATAAGGCTTGAATCCTTCTTTTTACATCTCTGTGAACTCTGTGTCTTCCCTCTGTGTCCTCTGTGGTAAATTCTTAATCTTCAATACGAAATAACTTTTTAAACAGCCCAATAATCCAGTCGAAAAAGCGCAGGAAAGGGCCGGGGTTTCTGAGCTGTTCGATTTTCCGGGCGGCTTCGGTAAGTTCTTCAGGGCTAAAGTCCCGGCGCTGGAGGTTTTCTTCAACCTCGTATTCCAGTTTGGAAAGTTTTCCGGGTATGTCGGCGATGACCGCGTTGATGGTCCGCCAGCCCAAGGATTTTGCCGCTTCCAGCCGCCTGCCTCCGGCGATAAGGACGTTCTTTTTGCTCACCACAATGGGGCTGATCTGGCCGAAGCGCTTGAGGCTCTCCGCCAATGCGCCGATATCCCCCAAATTTTTGCGGACCCTTTTTTTTACGATGATATCTTCGATGGGAATTTGCACGATGTCTCCCTAATCCAGCAGGGGGTTATAGTCGGGCAGCTCAAGCCCGTAACCGGGCTCCCCTCCGGCCGCTGCATTTGGTGTCGGCTCTGTGTCTCCGGCAGGTTCCTCAGGAATCTGCGGCGCGTTCTCTACGGGGCGGAGTTCCGGCGCATCTTCGTCCATGATCTCGCCCGGCAAGCCGGGATCGGGATTGATGTCCGTATCCTCATTGCCGCCGGGCAGCCGGTTACCGGTATTATTCCTGCGCTGCCGGTCTTCGGGCCTGGTTTCAGGGAGAAGGCCCAAATCCAGGGTGGGCATCCTGAGGGAGCCCAACAGGACCGTATTATCAAGGCCCAGGGTAGTTGTACCCCTAAAGTTGACGGCCGCAGGGGTATAGGCTGTACTGCCATGGATGTTGCAGTACTCGCCGGGCTGGGTTCCCTCCAGGAAGGGGAGGGTCACTTCCCCCTCATTACAGGCGGGGGTTCTGAGCAGCCCCGATTTGGTACAGACCGTTACATCGATAAGCCCCGAGGATGGTTTGATAAAATCCTTGTTGGGCAGCCCTTGGTGGACTTCCCGCATAAAATCCGCCCAGACCGGGCCTGCCAGGGTGGAGCCGGTCAGGTTTACCCCCAGGGAGTTACCGGGCTTGTCAAAGCCGAACCAGATTGCGGCGGTATAGTAGGGGGAATAGCCGACGGCCCAGGCATCGGACCAGTTCTGGGGAGTTCCGGTCTTGCCCGCCATGGGCATACGGAAGTTTTTGCCCTTGTCATCCTTAAAGGTGAATTTCGTGCCCCATCCCGAAGGATTGGCCAAAGTCCCCTGTTCCACGGTTTTTTTGAGCATACTGGTCATTATATATGCGTTCTGGGGAGTTATTACCTGGATATTGGCTTTCTGCCGCTGCTTTTGCCGTACTTCCCGTTCCGGGTCCAGCACCAGCCGGCCGTTCCGGTCCTCCACGGAGCGGATGGCGATGGGGCTCACATCCCGGCCCTGGTTGGCAAAGACCGCAAAGGCCCGGGCCATCTGCAGGGGGTTCGCGGAGATGATCCCCAGCCCCAGGGGATAGACCCGGGGGAAGGTCCGCCGGATCTGATTCGGGTCGGTAATGTCCAGCAGGGCCGCCGCCCGGTCAATGGCGGCGTCAAAGCCGATGGTGTCCAATACCTTGAGGGAAGGGACATTCATCGAGTGCATCAGGGCCTCGTAGACCAGTACCGAACCCTTCCATTCGCCCCGGAAGTTCAGGGGGATATAGGGGGTACCGTCCTCGTTGTGGAACACGATGGGCACATCGTAAATCAGGGAAGATGCGGTAAGCTTTCGGGAATCAATGGCCGCCGAATAGTACAGGGGCTTAAAGGAAGATCCGGGCTGGATATTTCCCTGGGTGGCCCGGATAAGCTGATTCGACTCATCGTATTTGGATCCCCCGATAATTGCGGTGATATAGCCGGTCTCATTTTCAATGGCGATAAGAGCCCCTTCGACTACGTTCCTTTCCGTGCTGGTTTTGAGGTCTGCATAGGCGGTATTGGTAATCGCCTTTAAATCCTGAATCCCGAATGCCAGTGCCGCCATGTCCACGATGGGATTTATGGTCTTGGTATACCGGGAAAGGGCCTTCTGTTCATTCTGGGCTTCCCCGGTGGCATGGATATCCCCAAAATCAAAATACAGGGAGAGGAGATCCACGATGGGGATATAGGTCCGTTCCGCCTGCACCAGCCGGGTACTGCTGGAGCGGGAGAATTCCCTGTTTGCCCGCTCCAGCCCTTCGTTCATGAATTTTGCCGCCGCTTCCTGGTGCTTTAAATTCAGGGTGGTGTGGACCGTGTATCCGTCCCGGTATAAATCCATGGTCCCGTACATCATCCCGTCCAGTTCCCGGCGGACATATTCGCTGAACCAGGGGGCGGCGTCCACCCGGTTATAATAGGCTGCGGTTGAGGCCCGTGTGTAATCGTAGCTATCCCAATATTCGTTAAAGGAAAGATCCGCCTCTTCCCGTGTGGCGTAACCCAGTTCGACCATTTTGTCCAGGACCACCTGTTGCCGGTCCATGGCTTCGTTGGGGTTATTTAGGGGGTTGTACCGGGTCGGGCTGGAAAGCTGGATCACCAGAATTGCCGCCTCCGCCAGGCTGATTTCCCGTGCGCTGTGGTTGAAGAAGTAATTGCTTGCCGCTTCCACCCCGTACACACCGGGGCCCATGATCATGTAGTTGAGGTAGATTTCGAGGATTTCATTTTTGGTGTACCGCCGTTCCATCTGGAGGGCCCACCAGAGCTCCACGATTTTACGGCGTATGGTTTTTTCGGTCCGGTCCGTGTAGAGGGTCCCCGCCACCTGCTGGGTAATGGTGGAACCCCCGCCCAAGCTCTGGCCGAGTATCTGCCCTGCCACGGCCCTGGCAATGGCCCGGACGCTGAAACCCTTGTGGTTATAAAAGTCCGGATCTTCCCGTGCCAGCACCGCATAGATGAGATGCCGGGGCAGCTCGCTTAAGGAAACCATCTCCCGTTTTTCATCGGAAGAAAATTCGGTTATCAATATCCCGTTTACATCGAGAATTTTGGTCGGCAGGGCCGGCGCAAATTCCCTGAAATTCTCCTGATTCCTGACATTCGTGGTTCCCGCCAGGGACAGTCCCAGCCCAATCCCGATTACCACCGCCGTAATTATCGCAAAAAAGGTAAAAAGCCGTATGATAATACCGGAAACAACAGAAGATCCACCCGAATGGCCCATGCGTCGCTTTGCTCCGCTTTCGTAGAAGTAAGATTTATACGCCGCTATACAGCGGCGCACCTCATGATTTAAGGGTAGGGGAGGGAAAATAAATTGTCAATATGTATACTTCAGCAGCAACAGGGCAATAAAAAAGGCCGGCTTTGAACCGAAGTCCTAAACCGGCCATGCCCTTGAGGCATATCGGACATATAGTGATTTGGGAGGGGAACTATAGGCCCGACATTTATAATATCGGAGGGGACCGCGAAAACTTTAACAAAAAAAGCGTAAAAACCCGATAAAAAATTTATCAACCGGAGGCGAAAGATGGGCATATACACAGGGCTAAGTGTTGCGCTTCAGGGTTGAACGCGGGCCTTATAAAACAGGTTGTTTTTTATGTTTATTCCGTTATTATAGAAGGAAAGTATATGAGCGGTATCATCAGTCAATTATGCGCCGAGGTCGAACTTCCCCGGATGATTCAGGTCAAACAGCTTTTTGACCGGGACCGGATTGAGAGCGGTGATATACCCCGGGCGGTTTTTGCCCAGCTTTCTCAGGCACGATTGGGGGACCCGATTAAACCGGGCAAACGGATCGCCATTACCTGCGGCAGCCGGGGAGTTGCCAATATCGCAATCATTATTAAAGCGATTGCGGATTTTGTGAAATCGAAGGGGGCAGCGCCCTTTGTGATCCCCGCCATGGGAAGCCACGGGGGCGCCAGTGCGGAGGGGCAGAAGGCCCTCATCGCCGGTTACGGGGTTACCGAAGAATTCGTGGGCTGCCCCATCGTGTCATCCATGGAGACCGTGGTCATCGGGCAGAGTGAGGCGGACCAGAACGGCGTAAGTTACGGGGTCCGCATCGACAAAAACGCCGCTGAATCTGACGGGATCATCGTGGCAGGCCGGATCAAACCCCACACGGATTTTCACGGCCCCTACGAAAGCGGGATCATGAAGATGATGGCAATCGGCCTGGGCAAGCGGGAAGGGGCGGACATCTGCCACCAGAACGGCTTCGGCGACATGGCCCGCATGGTTCCCCTTTTCGGCAAGACGATCATCAAACACGCCCCGGTCATTCTGGGCTTCGGTATTCTGGAAAACGCCTACTGCCAGACCTGCAAATTCGCTGCCCTTCGTCCCGACGAAATCGAAGAGAAGGAGCCGCCTCTATTGGAAGAGGCTCGCAGCCATCTGCCCATCATTCTGTTTGATAAAACCGATGTGCTCGTGGTGGACCGGATCGGCAAGGATATTGCCGGGGACGGCATGGACCCTAACATCACCGGGGCCAGCCCCTGTTCACCCTTTATCACCGGGGGCATCGAAGCCAAGCGCACGGCGATCCTGGACCTTACCCCGGAAACCCACGGCGCAGCCTTCGGTATCGGCGCAGCCCACACCATTACTAAACGGCTCTTCAACAAAATCGATTACGAGGCTACTTATGTGAACGCCGTCACTTCCCGGGGCATCGACTTTGTGCGGATTCCCTGCATCCTCAATACCGACAAAGAGGCGATTCAACTTGCCCTGCGGACCAGTATCGGCTGCGACAGGGATCACCCCCGGATCATTAGAATTGCCGACAGCCTTCACACCGAAAGGATGTGGATATCCGAGGCAATGGAAGATGAAGCAAGGGCCAACAAGCGGCTTGAAATTTTAAGCGGGCCCCAGGACTGGCCCTTCGACAAGGATGGAAATTTATGGTAAGACCCGTTCTGGGTATCAGCATCGGGGACCCCGCAGGCATAGGCCCGGAGATTTGCGTCAAGGCCCTGTCCCATGCGGACATTTATGAAAAATCAATTCCCGTGGTTTATGCGGATCGAATTGTATTGGAAGATGCGCTGAAAGTGACGGGCCACAGTTTTACTATCAACGCAATTAAGAATCAAAAAGATGCGGCGGGCACATTGGGGACCATTGATTTTATTGATGCCGCACTGCTGAAAAAAGGTGACTATGAATACGGGCAGGTAAGCGCAAAGTCCGGGGACGCCGCTTTTCAATATGTGGTCTCCGCAATCAAGGACGCCATGGCAGGCAATACCGCCGCGGTGGTCACGGGCCCCATCAACAAGGAAGCGATCAATTTGGCGGGCCACCACTACGCAGGTCACACGGAAATTTTTGCCGAGTATACCAACACTAAAAATTACGGCATGCTTCTTTCCGGCGGCGGACTTAACGTGATCCACGTGACCACCCATGTGTCCATGCGGGACGCCTGCGATCTTATCACCAAAGACCGTGTTCTTAAAACCATCCGCCTTGCGGACCTTGCATTAAAACTGATGGGCAAAACACCGCGCCGCATCGGCGTAGCGGGCTTTAATGCCCATTCTTCCGAGAACGGCCTCTTTGGGGATCAGGAGGCCAGGGCGATTAGTCCCGCCATTGAAGAGGCCAGGGCGGAAGGGCTCTACGTGACCGGCCCGGCGCCCCCGGACACGGTTTTTGTCAAAGCCCTTGGGGGTCAATTCGATGTGGTGGTTGCCATGTACCATGATCAGGGCCACATCCCCCTCAAACTCTGCGGCTTCCGCATGGATCCCAGGACAGGTCTTTTTTCACAGATGAGCGGCATTAATACCACCATAGGCCTTCCTATCATTCGTACCTCGGTGGATCACGGCACCGCTTTTGACCGGGCCGGAAAAAATCAGGCCAATGAAGAAAGTCTGCTGGACGCGATTGAGTTGGCGATCACCTTTGCGGGGAATTGGAAACAGAATAATTAAGAAAGGAGCGGAACAAAAATGAGCGAAATGGATGTAGATGTTTTGGTGGTCGGCGCTTTCACGGCGGGGCTTTATTTCGGAGGGCTCATGGCGAAGCAGGGGTACAAGGTGCTTATCTGCGATGCGCTGCCCGAGAAGGAAGTAGGAGACCGGTACAGCGTCATCCATGTGGGGCGGGAACATTTCGGCAATTTTGGTTTGCCGGAACCAAAACCGGGGGACAGTGAATATATACGCTCCTTTGATACCAGCATCCTGCGTTCGGCCCTGAATAATTATCCCAAGACCAGCCACGCCGCGATTCTGGTACTGCGGCGCGCCCTAATGACTCAGCGTATTGCAGCCTGGGCAAAGGAGCAGGGGGCGGAGCTTTTATATCAAACCGCCTTTGAAAAACCCCTGTTTAACGATCAGGGAAAACTCGCCGGGGCGATTCTCCGGCAGAATGACGGCGAGCTGCGGGTAAAGGCCCGGCTTACCGTGGACGCTTCGGGGATCGGCGCTGCGGTGCGTACCAGCCTGCCTGCGGATTACGGGGTGGAGAATTTTGTTACCGGCCCACGGGATCAGTTCTACGTGGTGCTCCATTATGTAAATTTAAAAAATCCTGAACAAGACGCCCCAAAGGTAAACATCACCTGGCCTTATTATAAAACCTGGTTTGCATCCCAGCCTGAGGCGGAGGGGGCCCTCTTCGGCATTGGGGCCAATCTTTCCTTTGATTATGCGGAACGCTGCTTCCAACGTTTTGCCAAAAAAGGCTTTCTGCCTGAAAGTACAGAAGATCATATTGAGGAGAGCAGCACACCCTACCGCCGGCCTCCCTACAGTTTTGTCGCAGACGGTTTTGCGGTCATGGGAGACGCCGCCTGTATTACCAACCCCTGGTCCGGCGAAGGGGTGCCCTATGCCTGGGCTCTCGGCGCCATTGCCGCCGAAGAGTACGGCAGGGCCATGAAGGACGGGGCCTATCCTTCACGGGAATCAGTCTGGAATGTCAATGTCCGGTACCAGCAGGCCCAGGGCGCCCTGTTTGCCCAGAACCTTGCCATGCTCTGCGGCGCCGTCAGCTGTACAGAAAAAGAAAACGACTACGAGTTTAAACACGCCATCATTTACGAAGATGAGACGGAAAAGGGCAAGGGTAATCTTTTACTCAAGCTTTTGAAAGCATTTATCTCAGGCGGCATTTCTCCAAAATCCTTGGGGAACCTGTTGCGCGCCGCAGGAACAGGCGGGGATATTTTCAAACATTATATCGCTTACCCCGGAACCTCCGAGGGCCTTCCCCAATGGATACAGCAGGCGGACGCGCTCTGGGAAAAGGCGGGAAGCATGGCGGATCTGGCGGAACGGGATTTGGCTGGAATGGGGAAGTAAGAGCCTTATGTCCCCATCTCAATCCTCGACCCCCGCCCCGTCTTAACCACCTCAACCTTGCAGGGAATACGTGATCGCATTTCCCCCACATGGGAGATGAGCCCCACCATGCGGCGGTCCCGGAGTTCGTCCAGGATGAGCAGGGCCTTGTCTAGGCTCCCCTCGTCAAGGCTCCCGAAACCTTCGTCGATAAAGACCGCGTCAAGCCTGACCCCGCCGGATCGGCTCTGGATGGAATCGGCCAGCCCCAGGGCAAGGCTGATGGAGGCCATAAAACTTTCGCCCCCGGACAATGTGGCGCAGGGCCGGGTTTTCCCCGTGTAGGCGTCAAATACCGTAAGATCCAACCCCGCATAGCTGCGCCCCGATTCCCGCTCGCTGTCCAACAGCAGGGAGTACCGGCCCTCGCTCATTTTTTCCAGGCGCTTCGTGGCAAAGGCGGCAACTTCCGCAAGGTAGAGTCCGAGGAGCCAGGAATCAAAGGGCTTCTTCTGGGGATTTTTTCCCGAAAGATCGTTGGACAGGTTGCGCAGACTGTGGGCCTTTGCGGCAAGCGCCTCGTGCCGTTCGTGGGCTTCTTTAAGGGTGTCCTGGTCCCGTTCAAGGCCGGTGAGCTCCGCAAATGTTTTGTCCCGTTCGGCCTCGGCTTGTTCCCGTTCCGCCTCAAGGGCCTCAAGCCTGCGTCCGGTATTTTCCAGGGCCGCAGTAACACTACCGGCGGTCTCGCCAAAAGTTTTAAGTTCTTCCCGTATTCCCCCAAGCTGTGTCTCAAGTTCTGCAATCCGGGAACGTTTTTCGATCCGGTTTTCCTGCCAGCCCCTGATTTCCTTATCAAGGGTGTTTTCGGTTTCAGTGTCGAGCAGGCTCTGTTCCAGTGCCTTGCTGTCCGCAAAGGGGGAATTTCCCAGTTCTTTTTTCAGAATGGCTTCGGCCTGCTGCTGCTGTTTGGCGGTTTCGTCCCGGCGCAGCAGGCTTGTCTTTTCATCGGCAATGGCCGCCGCCAGGGTCCGGCCCGCCTGTTCCCGCTCTTTGCGGTATTGGGCAAGGGCCGTTTCCTGTGCGGTGATAAGCTTATCCAGTGCGGCCAGGGCTTCCGCAGCATTGGTAATGCTCAATGCCGATGGCAGGGCGTCTTGTAAAAGCTCCCGATGTTTCCGTTCTTTTTCCGCGATGGCGGCGGTAAGATTTTTTTCTTTTTCACCAAGGGCGGCAAGTTCCTTTTCGCTTTCAGTAAAATTGTTCTGCGCCTCCCCCTGTTCCCGGTAGAGCATTTTGATCCGGCCCTCTGCCTCCCGGACTCTGCCTTGCCGGGTGATCATGTCGTTAAGCTCTGCGGATTTTTTGCTGATAAGTTTTTCCAGGTCCTCTGTTTTTGCGGGAACCGGAATGTCCCCCTTCAGGTCATCAATTTCTTTCTCAAGGGTACGGATCTCCGCTTCGAGTTTTTGCACTTCCTTTTGCTGCGCCCCCAGTTCCGCGGCCGCGGTGGCATGGTTCCGTTCAGCATCGCCCAGATTGCCTTCCTGAGCCGCAATCCGTTCATCGTGGTTGAAGTGATGGGAAAGAGCTGCCGCAGGGTGGGGATGTTCGGTTGAACCGCAGACCGGGCAGGGCTCACCGGGTTTGAGCTCCGTTGAAAGATGGGAGGCCATATCCGCCCGTTCCTCCGCGGCCTTTTCTTCCCGTAAATTTTTTAGTTCTTCTGTGATGACGGGGATTCGCTTTTCAAGTTCAGTCTGGCGCAGTTCCAGCGCAGTAATACTGTTTTTTCGTTCAAGAGCTTCGCTTTCAAGTTTGTCCAAACGGGCCCTGAATTTGCGGATCTCCATGAGGGTGTTTTTTAAGGCCCTCTCCGCTTCCATCCGCTGTTCCAGGGCCGGTCCCTCCGCCGCCAGTTCTTCAAGTTTCCCGATTTCCTTGTTCTGTAATTCCAGTTTCTGTTTCAGGGTTTCTTTTTTTTCTTTCAGATCCCCGATGAGGGTACTTATGTTTTGCAGTTCCTGTTTATCGGCGTTAAGCTTTTGCTCATCTTCCCGCATCTCGATAAGTGCGGGCCGTTTTTCCCTGAGGGTAAGGGTTTCCCCCTCAATGCGCAGTATTTCTGCGCTCCGGCTTTCCGCCGCCGCAGAGGCTTCTTCCGCAGCGGCCCGTTTTTCCGCTGCCAACACCAAAGCTGCTGCGGCGGATTGGGCATTTCCCCGGGCCTGTTCGTCTGCCCTTAAAAATTGTTCCAGGGGCCGGGCACTCCGGGACAGGGAAAGGAGGGTTTCTTTTTCCTTTATTGATTTTCCTGCCGCTTCAATTTGCTGTGCTTTTATGCGGCTTTCTTCCAGTCGGGATACTGTTTCCGCTTCCTTTTGCCGGGATCCGAGGATTTTGCGAAGCCGGGTTTCTTCTGTTCCCAGGGCGGCAAGTTTTTCACAGGCCCTGTTGTAGAAAGCCTCTGCTTCCTGACGCATTGCATCATAGGTATCAAAAGAAACTTTACTGTTAATGTCCTCAAGAACCCGTGCGGCTTCAGCGGCCAGGGCTTCAGCATCCCGGGCCTTTTCCTGCGCCAGTTCCCGCACCTCTGCGGCCTTTTCCACGGGGAAAAGTTTCCCCAATACCTTTTGCCGCTCGCTGGTATTCTGCCGCAAAAATTCCGCGAACTCCCCCTGGGGCAGGAGAACGATCTTGAAAAATTCCTCCGCCTCAAGGCCGATAAGTTCCCGTATTTTTTGATCCGCCTCGGATTTCTTTGATGACGGATTTGTTTTTTCTCCATTAACGATTTCGTACAGAACTACTGTTTCTTCCGCAATGGTGGTACCGATTCCCTTCTTTTTTTTCTTTTCCTGCCTGGGGCTCCGCTCCGCAAGGTAGCGTTTATCCCCCAGTGAAAATTCCAGGGACACGAGACATTCATCATCTTCGGCGGCGCCGCCATCCATACCACCGGCGCTATGATCACTGCGCAGACGGTTTGTATGGCTGCCGCGGCTGCCCGGAACTTTTCCGTAGAGGGCAAAGCAGATGGCGTCGAATATCGTAGTTTTTCCCGAACCTGTTTTTCCGGTCACGAGGAATATATCTTCCAGCCGGGAAAAATCAAGTTCCGCCCTGCCCGCAAAGGGCCCGAAATTTTCCATCACCAGTTTTTCGGGTCTCATCACTGTTCCTCCGTTTCAAGTTCTGCGAGGAGCTCCCGAAAAAGCTTGAGTTCTTCATCATCCGCCTCTCCGTAAAGGCCGGTGAGGAATTCAGCAAAATCATCGGCAGTGTTCCGCCGTTCCCCATTGCCTGCGGCGGGGGCCCTTAAACCGGCATGGCTGATGAGGATGCCGGAGAAGGCTTCATCCTGTTTTATTGAAAGAAGATTGGGGAAACGTTTTGTTAACAGGGCCAGGGGATTTTCCGTAAGGGCGCGGCCCGTAAGGGAAATCTCAAGAAAATCTTTTTCCGCGGCGCAGACTTCGCTGTCCTTTGCGGATTCCCGAAAGAACCAGTCAAAGGAACCTGAAAGACGGCTTACCCGCCGCAGGGGCTTGATGGGGATGGGTGTCACCCTGACTTCTCCATCAAGCTCTACCGAAAGGAAAGACTTTACCGATCCCGCTCTGTCCGGAGCGGACGCTTCCGCAAAGGAGTAGGCCAGGGGACTCCCGCTATACCAGCCGTTTTTTCCGACCTGTTGAAGCCGGTGGAGATGCCCCAGGGCGATGTAATCGAAGCCCGCAAAAAAGTTGATATCCGCCCGTTCAGCGCTGCCCAAAAAGATCCGTTCCGAATCCGACTCCAGGGCTCCCGCGGCAAAGAGATGTGCCGCCAGAACAGAATAGGTAATACCCTCATCGGCGCATCGCTGCCGGGCCTGCTCCAGCCGCGCCGATGCCGCCGCCGCCAGTTTCGATTGTGATCGCAGGGGTTCCCCTTCCGCCGCAGGGTTGTCTTCACGCAGGCTGCCGGGATTGAGGAAGGGGAGCAGAAAAAAGGCGCAGCTTTCATCGTCTGTAGTGTTACTAATGACGATCGGTTTATCGCAGTCCTCCGCATCGGTGACAAAACGGATACCAAGCTCCGCAAAAAGTTCCCGTCCAAAACCGAGCCGGGCCGGTGAATCGTGGTTGCCGGGAATAATGAGGATCTCCAGATCTGGACGCTTCACTTTTACTTTTGCCAGGAAGGAGCCGAGCAGCTTTACTGCGTCCGGGGAAGGGATGGATCGGTCGTACACATCACCGGCAATGAGTAAGGCGCTGTATGATTTGTCCTCAAGAATTTGTACAAGGGCGTCCAGCATGAATTGCTGATCTTCAATCAGGGATCGTTCATGAAAAATTTTCCCCAAATGAAGATCTGCGGTGTGGAGGAATTTTATCATGTTTTGATCTGTCTATAAAAATAGTAGGGGCTGCCCTTTCTGTTTGGACAGTCCCTGGTTGATTCTTTAGCTTTTCGAAAGCCCATACACGTACTCAACGGACTTGGCAAAGGCGTCAAGGGCGTATTCAAGGTCCTCTTTGGTAGCCGTAAGGGGCGGCAGCCAGCGGAACACCTTGGGATTGTTGAAGGAGTGCATGATTTGTATTCGGAACTCGTTGGAGAAGTACGCTTCACAGGGCTGGGACCAGAAATCACCGTATTTTTCCTTCTTGTCCGCCGGAACGTTTTCGAACTCCACGCCGATGAGGCAGCCTTTGCCGCGTACGTCTTTGATGATACCGGGGTATTTTTTCCATGCCACGTTCATCGCGTCCATGATGAATTTGCCGTTTTCCCGCGCTTTGGCGGGCAGATCGTTTTCGATCATAAACTGGATGGCGGCAATACCGGCGGCGCAGGCGTAGGCGTTGCCCTGGTAGGTCGCCGTGTGGTGGAATGCCGTTTCCGGTGAACCGTAGGCGGCGTCGTAGAT
>BOAV01000063.1 GCA_026002045.1 Spirochaetia bacterium
GTTTCATGGTCAACTCCACGGTGCCCCCAAACTTCTTGTTTTAGGGTTTGATTGTAGTTGGCTATGGTTAGATTTTTACATGAGATTCGTCCGGCTCCATGGTTAGATTTAACGTGAGGCTATGCGGAGTGTTGACACGTTACGCGTTACGGTATAGAATTATTTATAATGATACGTTCTTTCAGGCACAAGGGACTTAAGCAATTCTTCTTGTCGGGAACCATGCGGGAAATTATTCCCGCTCATGCTGACAAACTGGAACGGATTCTTGACCGTTTGGATGCCAGTCTTTCACCCAGAGATATGAATTTGCCCGGTTACCGCCTGCATGAACTGTCCGGTCAGGACAAGGGCGTGTGGTCGGTTTCGGTTAATGGAAATTGGCGTGTCACCTTTCGATTTGAAAACAATGACGCGCATATTGTGGATTATCAGGATTATCACTAGAAGGAGTCGGTAATGAAGCAAATACGAAAACCGGTACATCCGGGGAAAGTTTTTTGGGAAGATGTTCTTGTTCCGCTCAATTTGAGCGTTACCGATGCGGCTGATTTACTCGGCATAACACGGAAAACCCTCTCCGAGCTTATCAACGAAAAGTCGGCGTTGAGCCCCACGATGGCCTTACGGATTGCCAAAGCCACCCGCACCACTGCGGAAAGCTGGCTTACCATGCAAATGAAACGGACACTCTGGGATGCGGAGCAATGTGAACTGTTGGGCATTAAAGATTTCCCACAAATAAGCGCAAGCGCATAAATACGGTATTAAGATTAGGTTGAATAACCCTCCCTACCCCTGCCGGTAATGCTCCAGAAACGTCCCCAGCCTCCGCATGGCATCCGCCAGGGTGTCCTGATCGGGGAGAAAGACGATACGGAAGTGGTCCGGGTCTTTCCAGTTAAAGCCCGTGCCGTGGACCAAGAGGATGCGCTGTTCCCGGAGCAGGTCCATGACAAAGCGCTCGTCGTCGGTAATGTTGAAGCGCTTTACGTCGATTTTGGGGAAGCAGTAGAGGGCGCCCTTGGGCATGACCACCGAAAGGCCGCTTATGTCATTGACCATGTTCACTGCGGTGTCCCGCTGTTCCTTGAGGCGGCCGCCGGGGAGGACCAGGTCGTTGATGCTCTGGTAGCCGCCGAGGGCGGTCTGTATGCCGAACTGGGCGGGCACATTGGCGCAGAGCCTCATGTTGCTGAGGATCTCCAGCCCTTCCACATAGCCTTTGGCGCTTTTCTTGTTCCCCGACAGGGCCATCCACCCCGCCCGGAAGCCCGCCGCCCGGTAGGCCTTGGACATGCCGTTAAAACAGATGGTCAAAATCTCCGGGTCAACCGAGGCCATGGGGATGTGCTTTGCCCCATCGTAGGTGATGCGGTCGTAAATCTCGTCGGCATAGACAATAAGCTCGTGTTCACGGGCGATGCGGGCGATCCCTTCCAGAATTATCCGGTCGTAGACCGCACCGGTGGGGTTATTGGGGTTGATCACCACAATGGCCTTGGTCCTGTCCGTCACCTTGGCGCGGACATCATCCAGGTCGGGGTTCCATTCGGCGGATTCATCGCAGAGGTAGTGTACCGCCTTTCCCCCGGCAAGGGTTATCGCGGCGGTCCACAGGGGATAATCGGGCATGGGAACCAGAACTTCGTCCCCGCTGTCCAAAAGGCCCTGCATGGCGATCATGATGAGTTCGCTCACCCCGTTGCCGATGTAGATGTCGCCGATTTCAACGTCCATCACACCCTTGGACTGAAAATCCTGCATGACGGCCTTGCGGGCGGCAAAAAGCCCCTGAGAGTCGCAGTACCCCTGGGCGTTCCGCAGATTGACTATGATATCGTGGATGATCTCGTCGGGGGCATTGAAGCCGAAAGTGGCGGGGTTGCCGATATTGAGCTTCAGAATCTGAAAGCCCTCGTCCTCCATCCGCTTTGCCTCTTTCAGTACCGGCCCCCGGATATCGTAGCAAACATTTTCCAGCTTCACCGATTTGGCAAAATTCCTCATCTTTCAACCTCCCCCATAAAATTAAGCCTGGAGTTTTTTCGCAGAAAAAACTCCTTAGTTCATGGTTATTTGAATGAACGCACGTTCATTCAAATAACCATGAACCAGCTTCATCAATATATTTCTGTAATATAATAGCATGAATTTCGGTTTTAAGCTTCTCTGCTTCCGCCAGCCAGAGCGCTTTGTTCCGGACAGCTTCCTGTATACGGCTGCGGCCCGCCCGGGCGGCGGTGAGGCAGGCAATGCCGTTGTCTGCGTTCCGCTGCAGGGTGGTCCCCAGAAAATACACCGAAAGCCCCGCGATCAGGACATCGGGAAATTCCTCTGCCAAAGGTTTGAACTGCTCCGCAGCGGGGGTAAACTGCCGGTCCAGGAGCAGGGAAAAGCCGTAGTACCAACGGATCCAGAGTAAATTCCGGCTATTGAGATGCCGACCTCCATCGGCCTGACCTGCCTCAAGGCGGGCGGCAAAGAAACGGACAGCGCCGGCAATATCCCCGCCCAAAATCCGGGCAACCCCGAAAACAAGGGCGTTTGACTCAAGCAGGGCGGGCTTGACCAGGGCGGCCCTGTTTTCCAGATTCGTCACCGCCTCGGAATCGGCCATCAGCAGGCAGGTATTTGCCAAAAGCCGTACCAGGGGCGGCCAATAATGCCCCCGGCGAAGGATCCGCATTTCAAGATACCCGATCAGGGCAGGATAATCTTCCCGCTCCAGAAGTATGAACAGCCGACGGTTGGAAAAATAAAATATATCCGGTATGATTAAAATACCGGCAATGATCAGGGCCATGGGCCGGAGGGAACGCCAAAGATCCGGGGCAAAAAGGGGAATTAAACAGATTGCCGACAGGAAAAGGATGATGATTAGATTAAAAATGATGAAAATAAATTTGAACTTCAAGGGAAATGCTCCTATAATAAGCATAGTTTAGGTATGATAGTTGAAAGGAAAATGAGAGTCAACGAAAACAGATGAGCAAATATACCCTTGAGGAAATACCTCCGGACAGTTATTTTTCTCAAAACATTTCTCTTGACGATGAGTTTCTTCTGACCACCCCGGAAATACCCTTTTCCAATGAATTGAAAAAAACCCTCCAGGACTGGCGTTTTAAAGCAGTGTTCAGCAACGGGGAACCACGGAAAACCGGCGAGTCCCTTCCGGACAACACTCAAAGCATAAAATATTCTTTCACAAACCAAAACGATGGTGAAAAAATCAAAGAAGCGGAAAAATTCTACCTTGCCTTCCAACAATACGCGGAAAAAGTTTTTACCCGGTTAATGAGTCAAAATAAACTGGAGTTCAACCCGGTAGCGGAAACAATCAAGATCGCCTGCGGGGTTATCCAGAAGAACCAACGCTATATTCTGCGGGTACTTCAAACCGCCGAGCCTCCGGCTGAAAAAAACTACCTGACATCCCACGTGGTACAATCCACGATTATTGCCCTTGTTATTGGCTCCTATCTCAAGCTGCCCAGCCACCGGCTTATCGAACTGGGGGCCGCCGCCTTTTTTCACGAAGTGGGGATGCTCAAACTCCCTCCCCAAGTAATTTTAAGCAGCCGGGCCCTGACCCCGCCGGAGCAGAAGGTGCTCCAGACCCACCCGATCCTGGGCTATGGGTTCCTGAAATCCTTTGATTTTCCCCTGGCGGTAAGCGTTGTGGCTCTGGAACATCATGAACGGGAAAACGGGTCCGGATACCCCCGGAAACTTACCGGCGACCGTATCAGTTTATACTCAAAGATCGTCGCTGTGGCCTGTTCGTGGGAAGCCCTGTCCGCAGTCCGGCCCTATAAGGAAGCAAAGGATGGATTTTCAGGAATGCTGGAACTCCTCAAAAATGAGGGGAAACAGTACGACAATACGGTTATCCGGGCACTGATATGCTCCCTTTCCATCTATCCCATCGGGCTCTATGTGCTCCTTTCCAATGGGAAAAAAGCCCAGGTGGTGGACGTAAACCCGGAAAACCCCCGTTTCCCCATCGTGCAGTTCCTGGAGGAATTTACTCCGGGCGGCCAAAAAAAGATCCTGGCGACCTCTGAGGATGGGGATGGGATATTCATCGTCAGTTCCCTCACCCCGGAAGAGGCAGGCGTTTAATATGGGGGACCCCGGAGGTATCCCGGCCCTGACAGGGCCGGTTTTGGTAAGTTCTGCGCACATCCTGATCATTCTCGGTATCATTCTGGCAGGGGGGTTTTTCGTCCTCTTTGACCATGCCCTTGCATCTTCCCGCAAGGGGCGGCTGCGGACTTTAGCGGAACATCCGGCAGGGACGAAAAAATATTCGCCGGCCCTGAAAGCGGCGGAGGATCCCCGGCTGTACTTTTCCATAAGCCGGATATGGGTGATCTTCCTGCGAATTTTTGCCGGAGTATGGGGGGGCTTTACGCTGATCCCGCCCCGGGGGAACGGTCTGGCCGCCGCGGTCCTTATCGGAGGCCTTACCCTGGCGGCGATACTGCTGGGAGATT
Organism: Spirochaetia bacterium; assembly: GCA_026002045.1. Classification (GTDB taxonomy): domain Bacteria; phylum Spirochaetota; class Spirochaetia; order Treponematales; family Breznakiellaceae; genus BNUT01. The sequence continues at coordinate 4,503 of BOAV01000063.1, forward strand.
TCCTTCCCAAACTCATTGCCCTCTGCGCCCCGGAAAAAATCTGCGCCGCCTGCCTCCCCGTCATCCGCTTCCTGGCCCTGCCCTGTAAGCCCCTGTTGCTGCTCTATGAAAAGTCCGGCGCCCTGGTCCGTAAGCTGTTCCGCCTGGACAATGACGCGGGTAAGGGTATGACCGAGGATGAACTGCGGAATGCCCTGGCGGAGGGAGAAAAGTCCGGGGTGGTGGAAAGCAAAGAACGGACCATGGTGGAGGGGGTTTTTTACCTGGGGGATCGTCCTTCCGGCGCATTTATGACCCACCGTTCGGAAATCCGGTGGCTGGACAGTAACGCCGGCGCCGAAGAGATCCGGGCCATGGCCCGGGATCACGGCGCACAGGGCTGCTTCCCCGTGGCAGAGGGCACCCTGGACGAGATCATTGGCGGGGCGTTTCTGGGAGACATCCTCCAGGCCCTGCCAAAGGGGTTTTCGCAAGGCTTAACGCCCCTTATCAAAAAAGTACCCTTTATCCCGGAAACCATGTCCGCACTTAAGGCATTTGAAGCCTTCAAGCGGGGCGAAACGGATTATCTTTTTGTGATGGACGAATACGGCGGTTTCGCCGGACTCCTTTCCGTTCGGGATCTTATCGAAGAAATCGTGGGCCAGCTCTCGAAAGATGCAGCGGACGAAGAGAGCATCCTCCCCCAGGACGACGGGACCTGGCTCGCGGACGGCAGCGCCAGTATTGATGATATCGCCGCAGTTTTGGGCCAGAACAGCCTCACCGAAGGTCATCAGGACTACCACACCCTGGCGGGCTTCATCCTCTCCCTGGCCGGTGAAATTCCCAAAACCGCCGCAAGCTTTAGCTCCGACGGCTTTAACTTCAAAATTGTTGACATGGACGGGAACAGGATCGACAAAGTGATGATTTCGAAGATTCAAACCAGTTCCAAAATAGAAATTAATTAACCACAAGCCGCCTACTGGCGGCACAACACGAACCACACCAAAAAGATCATTTAGTTCGTGTTCGAACCGAAGGTTCGCTTTGTGTGGTTCGTGGTTAAATTCTTAATTTTGGAACCGGCTCATTCCTCATTAATCTGCGGTGCGACAATCTTCCCCTTATACAAGGCCTTGGGGTAGACGGTAAGACCGAGCCGTTTTTCCAGATTGGCGAGGCGGCGCATTTCATCCCCGTCGCCGATGGTGACCATGATGCCCCGCTTGCCCGCGCGGGCGGTACGGCCGGCGCGGTGGATGTAGGCCCCGTCATCGGCGGGAACGTCCAGGGCGATCACGTGGGTGATGCCGGGGATGTCAAGTCCGCGGGCCGCAAGATCGCTGGAAATGAGCACCGGCAGCTTCCCGGAGCGGAAGCCGTCGATGGCCTCCTTCCGGGTTTTTTTATCCATGTCCCCGTAAAGCCCCGCCGCTTTGATCCCGTTGTACCGGAGCCGGGAAAGGATGATAAGCGGCTGCCCTCCCCCGCCCGAAAACACCAGAGCCTTGAAAGAACCTTTGCGGCCGCCGGGATCTGCCGCCGCAATAAAAGAACGAAGGGTCTCGATCTTCCGTCGACCCTCGCTGAACAGGGCCCAATGGCTTATCCGTTCCCGAAGGATCTCCTGCTCTTCGGTTTCCACGGTTTTGACCGCCCCGCCCAAAAGGGGGAGGAGCCGTTCCCGTGTTTTTGCGGGGAGTGTGGCGGAACAGGTGGCGGAAATGCGCCCGGGCGGCAGCAGGGAGACCAGCTCCCCGGTTTCACCGAAAAGTTCATCCGATATAAGCCGGTCCCCTTCATCCAAAACCAAAAATTTAACCCCCCGGAGCTTGAGCTTGCCCATGCGGGAAAGCATCAGGAGCCGTCCGGGGTTCCCCACCACAATCGTGGGCCGGTCTTTTTTGAGGGCATCGATCTGGCGGCTCGTATTGGCCGAACCGATGAGCAAATTCACCTTAAGGGATGTCTCTTTCACCAGAAAGTCCGCCTCTTCCTTAATTTGGGAACAGAGTTCGAAGGTAGGTGCAACAATAAGAACAGCAGGCCCTCCCCCGTTCCCTTCTTTTCTTCCTTCGCGTTCCTTTGCGCCCTTCGCGGTTAAAATTTCTTCCATCAAACGCTGAAAAATCGGGATAAGGTAGGCAAAGGTTTTACCGGTGCCGGTGGCGGAACGGAAAAGCACATTGTCCCCCCCAAGCAGCAGGGGGATCACCTGTTTCTGAATTTCAGTGGGGGAATAGATATTCCGCCCGGACAGCCGCCCGATAAAAAAGGGGTCCAAGCCCAAATCCGCAAAGGAAACTTTTCCGCCTTCATTACTCACTATTTTTTCCGGTATTCTTCGTAGAGGGCGATCATGGAATCCACAAAGCGGTCCACGCTGTAGTTCCGGGAGATTTCCACCGAACGCTTCCCCATGCGTTCCCGCCCTTCCCTGTCAGCGAGCACTTCGACGGCCTTTTCCCAGAGTAACTTGTCATCGGCGACGGCCCAGCCGTTATCCCCTGACAGCACCATGTCTTCAATGCTGGTATCCGCCGCGGCCACCACGGGGAGCCCCGAGGCCATGGCTTCGATAAAGGTGATGGGATGCACCTCGCTGTGGGAGGCGCTCATAAAAAGATCAGAGGCCGCGTAAATCTGCTTAATCTCGTCAGGCCAATGAAGGTATCCGGTAAAAATCAGGGAGCCGCCCAGGCCAAGTTCAAAGCCCCGGGTTTGGAGCTCCCGCCGGTCCGGGCCGTCCCCCACCAGTACCAACTTTGCCCGGGGCCGCCGGGAGTGTATCTCTTTAAAATTATCCAACAGGGTGTAGATGTTTTTCTCCGTGCCCAGCCGCCCCACAAAGACAATCATCTCGTCATCAGGAGCGATATTGAAACGTTTTCTGATGCCCGCCGCGCCCGCCTTCACCTCATCTGAACGCTCATAAAACTGCGAAAGATCGATGCCGTTGGGGACCACCCGCACGGGCCGGGGAAACCTGATCAGGTCCATAAAATTCTTGATCTTCCGGGAAGGGGCGACGATGCACTTCTGGCTGCGCAAAATGTGCCGGAAATAGGCGTCCATGTTCTTCCTGAACCACAGTTCCAGCAGCCAGGGGGTGTAGTCAAGGTAATCCGGGTAGTAGGTATGAAAGGTATGTATAGAAGGGATATTGAGCTTCCGGCCGACCCGGCGGGATGCCAGGAGCAGGCTGAATTCAGTATGGGTATGAATGATATCCAGATTCAGGGGCCGGGCCAGGTCCACCAACTGCTTTTCGATAAAGACCCCGATCCGGTGCTGGGGCTCCGCGCGAAACTTTATCGAGGGCACCCGGATAACCCCCTCCTCCTCCGCAGCAGCATTGGGATGCTGCACGGTAAACACATAAGCCCGGTGCCCGCGCTTCTCCAATTCATGCTTGAGGGTCCCCACAACAGTGACCACCCCGTTCACCTGGGGGGAATAGCAATCACTGAAGATCCCGATGTTCATAGTAACTCCTGCTTTGTGCGGCTTTCTGATTAGCCGCACAGTTTAACCGAAACGAAATTTCGGACAACTCCTTGCAAACTTGAGTATAACCTATCTGGCATAAACTTTCATATGTTGATAGAATACTGAAATATTGCATTAAAAATCAATATAAAATATTTATGGGAGGGTTTATGGGCAAACAGGGTTATCTTTTTATCATATTGGGTTTTATGGCGGTTTTCTCCCTTGCGGCGCAAATTCATGTGTCGGTGCCTCTCGACAGCGGGGTGTATCCCATCCTGGAACAGGCGGAAATTCGGGGGCTCTGTAAACCGCTGCCCGGGGCAAAACCTTATTCCCGGGCGGTTGTCCTCAATGCCATAAAAGAAATTCTCCAATCTGATGAAAATCAGCGTTTGGGGAAACTGAGTAAAAGTGAACGGCTTATCCTGGAAAACGTCAAAAAACAATATGGCAATAATGAAGAAAAGGGATTCGACTGGGCCCGCGGCTTCTACCGCTTTCAACACAATAAAGTGGATGAGAAGTTGTATTTTTCAGCCAATTTGGGGTTGAGGGCCGAAACGGTTTTTTCAGGCGGCTTCTATCCCGGCGGAGGGACAGATGTTGCATTAGCGCATACGGTCGTTGCTGCTATTGATTTCATGGGAGATGCGGGAGCGCATTTTTCCTACCACATTCCCCTGTCAGGATTCATTGTACGTTCCCCCCGGGCTGTGCTGGGGACGTATAATACCTACCATGATGGATTTGTTTATGACTCCACTGATCCCGGTCGTAAGGATGAAGAGATTAAGACCTATAGCGAACCCCTGGCCTATTTCCCCTATACGTATAAAAAGCCCTGGGACGGTTTTATGTGGAACATAGAAAAAGTGGATAATTCCAGTATGATAGCCTGGCCTCAAGACTATTCTGTCGGCTATGGAATGAAGCCGGAACTGGGCGGAGCCTTTCTGAGCGATCATGTTACCTACCGGTTTGGGCGCATAGACCGGGAATGGGGCGGCATGTCAAACGGTAATAGCCTTATATTAAACAAGCAGGCCCAGCCCTTTCTGGCTCTGGAAGCAACGGCGACACCCTTTAAGTGGCTTGGTTTGTCAGTATTAACCGGGGTGCTTGAATATTATAATGCCAAGGGACTTAAGGAATCTGCCGCGACATTCCAAAACGCTTTTTCAATGGGAATGGTCGAGGTCAATATCAAAAACTATTTTCATGCTGATTTTGGGAGTACCGTAATCTGGCCAAAGCGCTTTGAATTGGGGTATCTGTTCCCCCTGTTCGATAATTTTCTCTATCAGAATAATATCGGCGACTTTGACAACCTGGCCTTTTTTGTGAACCTGAAAGGGCAATATCCCGGTATCGGTAATATCTGGGTGTCTTTGTTTTTGGATGAGCTCCCTTTCGAAAAGGAGCTTTTTATATTGGACCGGGCCATGTTTGCCTATCAGGCAGGCACAACCATTGCACTTCCCTTTCTTCCCTTTGGGTCTCTTTCTTTGAGCTATACCAAAATTGAACCTTACGTTTACTCTCACACAAAAGAAATTGTTCCCTGGTATGGGGATACGCCAATGGAATCATCCTACACCAATAACGGCAGGAGCCTGGGCTTCTATTTGCCGCCAAACTCGGATGAATTGAAGCTCCGCTTTGAAGCCATGCCGGAAATCAACACGAGGGTGAACCTGCAATACCAAATGATCCGCCATGGCGCCGATTTTGGTTCCCGTGCGGTTGACGGCTCCTCCTATTTGTCGGAGCTTGATCCCCGGGGGCGGAGCGAAAAACCGCAGCTTAAAAAATTCTTTTTGCAGGACGGCGCATATCAATGGCTGCATATTATCAAAGTAGGGGCCGAACACACCTTCGCGATAAAAAAAGCCCCGGTGTTTCAGATATTCGGCGAAACGGGGGTGGTAATTTCCTCCTTTACCGATATTGCAGGACCGGCAAATTCCGGAAGCCCATCCTCTTATTCGGTTATTGATACGAGTGAGTACCCAAAATCAACCGGCTTCATCCTGACGGTTGGTTTCCGTATATACCCGCAATAAGAGATGAAATAAACGAAATTCCCCTGATATAATCGGGTTCAGTTTTTTTGACATAAGGATTTAATCGTGGAAAATGTCAATATCGGCATTGTTTTTCTGGCGGTGTTTTTGGCGATAATGACCGGGGTCGGCGTTTGGGGTATGAAGAAAACCAAGACCCTGGGGGATTTCTTTTTGGGCGGCAGGACCCTGGGACCCTGGGTGTCCGCGGTTGCCTACGGAACATCCTATTTTTCGGCGGTGATCTTTATCGGCTTTGCGGGAACCCAGGGCTGGCAGTTCGGCCTGAATGCCCTCTGGATAGCCATCGGCAACGCGATCATCGGCGCATTGGCGGCATGGCTGGTTTTGGCCCGCCGGACCCGGCGGATGACCCAGAACCTGGACACCATGACCATGCCCGCCTTCCTTCAGGAACGTTACGGCGCCAAACACTTAAAACCCGTGGCCGCCTCGATCATCTTCTTCTTTTTATTGCCCTATTCGGCATCGGTTTTTAAGGGTCTGGGCCACCTCTTTGAGGCGGTCTTTCATATTGATTACGACATCGCCCTCCTCATCATGATCGCCTTTACCGGGGTCTATATGATCCTGGGCGGTTACTTTGCCATTGCCGTCACCGACTTTATCCAGGGGATCATCATGTTCGTGGGCGCGGCGGTGATGATCGGCGTCCTTTCCGGGGGGAGTTCCGCTGGAAGTTCAGGCGAAGGGGGGGGCTACTTCGAGATGGTGAAAAAGGTGATCGCCGTCTATCCAAGCCACGTGCCCCCCGCGGGCCAGAGCCCGGTGCTGGGCATCAATCAGCCTTCGGCGCTGACGGTGATTTCCCTGGTGTTCATGACCAGCTTCGGCACCTGGGGCCTTCCCCAGATGACCCAGAAATTCTACGCCATCAAAAATGAGGCGGTGATCCCCAAGGCGGCGATTGTCACCACGATTTTTGCCCTGATGATTGGCTTTGCCGCCTATTCCACCGGGGCCTTTTCCCATGTCTTTTTTGATTTGAACACAATCCCCAAAGACGCAAACGGAAAAATTCTCTACGACCTGATCGTCCCCACCCTGCTCACCGGCCACCTGCCGGAAGTTCTGCTTGCGTTAATTATGCTGCTGGTGCTTTCCGCCTCCATGTCCACCCTGTCGTCCCTGGTGCTGGTGTCTTCCTCATCGGTGGTCATCGACCTGGCCCCGGTGAAGCTGGAAACCAAAAACGGCAAGGACACTTCCGTGGCCATGATGCGTTTCCTCTCGGCAATTTTTATCATCATTTCCTATTTTATCTCCCGGTTCCAGATCAGCATCATCGTGTACCTCATGTCCCTGAGCTGGGGCGCGGTGTCCGGCTCCTTTGCGGCCCCCTACATCCTGGGGCTCTACTCCAAAAAGGTTACCAAGGCCGGGGCCTACGCGGGGCTCATCTCGGGGCTGACCGTGGAAATCGCCCTGTTCTTCATCCTGGGGGCCTCCAATTCACCCCTGACGGCGTCCATTGCCATTGTCGTGCCCTTCATCGTGATACCGGTGGTGTCGGCTTTCACGACGCCCCCGGATAAGGAATTGCTGGACAGGGCGTTTGAGGGGATATAGGCCATCCCCTGCAACCGGAGTTTGTTACGGGCACGCTTCCCTATGGCAAAACAATCACGGGCAGGCGGCGGGAGGGCGGTGCGTTGCCGCTGAACATCGCGAACCCGCAAAAACGGCGAACCCATGTTCGCCGTTTTGAGGACGGGCGATGGAAGCGGCAATGCGCCGCCCTCCCACCACTGTGTCTGTGCCCGAGGGCCGGAGCGGTTTGACATGAACGAATAAAGCCTTTAATCTTCAATATATGATCCCCCAGGCGGCAAAGCTCCCATGAAAATACTCTGCATCTCGGATCAAATCGATCCATTGGTGTATACCAACTCTATCAAGGAGCGTTTTGGGGATGTGGACATGGTCCTCAGCGCCGGGGATCTCCCCATGGATTACCTGGATTTCATCGTATCAAGCCTCAACAAACCCCTCTTCTTTGTGTTTGGGAATCACAATTTGAAAGAATTCAAATATTATAAAAAAGGAGGGGATGTCTTTGCCGACGGGATAGACCTGGGAGCGCCGGGCTTTCATGGTTCGGGCGCAGTTCATGTACACGGCAGGGTTGTCCGTGAGAACGGGCTCATCATCGCAGGCCTGGGGGGTTCCATGAGGTACAACCATGGAGAAAATCAGTTTACCGATTTTCAGATGAAGATGCAGATACTCCGCCTTGTCCCGGCGCTGCTGTTTAACCGGATCTTTCGGGGCCGTTACCTGGACATCCTCCTGACCCACGCTTCCCCCAAGGGTATCCACGACAAGCAGGATAAATGCCACTGGGGCTTTGAGTCCTTCCGGTGGTTCATGAAAAAATTCAAACCCAGGTACCTTATTCACGGGCACATCCACCTCTATAATCTGGCGGATGTCCGGCTGACCCAATACGAAAAAACCCAGGTCATCAATGCCTACAGCCAATACGTCATTGATACGGCGCAGGGGGAATTGATGGCGGCGCAGGGGGAATTGATGGCGGCAAAGGAAAACTAAAAAGATGAATGAAGAGACTTCTTACAAGGTTCAGACAGAGAATGATTTTCTTAAAGCGCGGAACAAGGCCTTTCTTTTCCAGATCCAGCACTTTCTCAATACCGATCAGAATCGGCTCCTTTCATTTAATGATGTAAAGGAAATCCTCAAACCAAAAAACCAGGTCTACCAGGGCATGCAGATCGTGCCCATTGATCGTATCGTAGGCAGCGAGGGCCGTTACCGGGATTTCACCAAATTTTTCCTGCCCCGGGCGAATCACCTGAAGACCCGGTGGCAGCGGGTCGATGAGGCCGCCCTTAAAGACATCATCCTGCCCCCCATTCAGCTCTATGAAATCGGCGGGGTTTATTTTGTCCGGGACGGAAACCACCGGGTATCGGTGGCCCATGCGCAGGGCGTGGAGATGATCGATGCGGACGTGATAAGCCTTTCCAGTGAAATCACCATTGATCCAAACATGACAACCGATCAATTAAAGGAAGCGGTCATCGCCCTTGAAAAAAAGATCTTCTACGAAAAAACCGATTTTGGAAAACTTACCGGCTGTGATGATTTAAATTTTACCATGCCCGGCCGCTATGACGTGATCTACAATCATATACTGGTGCATAAATATTTCATGAATCAGGGAATTGAAAAAGAAATCCCCTTTGCCGATGCACTGGTTTCCTGGTTCAAAGAGGTGTACTCTCCTGTCGTTCAAATTATTCAGGATGAATGGCTTACCCTGAATTTTCCCGGCAGAAGCCCCGGCGATCTTTATGTCTGGATTGTAAAGCACTGGGATTTTCTGAAAAAAAAATACGGGGTCTATTCCCTGTCCGCTGCGGCAAAGGATTTTTCCGTCAAATACGGCCAGAACAAGGGACCTTTTTACCGGTTTATCGCAATGCTCGCAGGCCGCATCGGCCGCTTGTTCAGGACAGCATGAGTTTCCTTGATATCAGGGGCAAGCCCTTAACCGATCCTCCCTATAACCGCTTTTTCGATTTTATCGCCCCCGGCGCGGATCGCTTCGCCCTCATCAAATCCCTGCTGGAAGAATTTCATCTCAATTCCCTGGTACTGAGCATCGCCGGGAACCGTCATTTTTTCATCTTTCCCCGGGGGCAGAGCCTGAAATCCGCATCGGGAACCGCCTTCCCCTTCCGGGGGCAAAAACCCATCGTTCTGGCCGCCCATTATGATCGGGTCCCCCAGAGTCCCGGGGCAAACGATAACAGCGCTGCGGTTTTTCACCTGATAAAGGCTGCATTGAAACTTGAGGAACAAAAAACCGGGCGCTGGATAATCATCTTTACCGACAAGGAAGAACTGAAATCCGGGGAAGGCATCACGGATCAGGGTTCCTACACCCTGGCGGAAACCCTGCGTCAGGGCGGACTCGGGGAAGCCCGAATTTTTATCTTCGATGCCTGCGGCGCCGGGGACACCCTGATCATCTCAACCACCACGGATCATCTGCTGCGTAACGATGAAGGGCCGGGAATACGAAAAACCCGGCGGCAGACAGAGGCTCTGCGGCATCACGCCCTTAAAACC
>BOAV01000064.1 GCA_026002045.1 Spirochaetia bacterium
ACATTGAGCAGCTTGTCGCCAAGACCATACAAAAAGCCTTTGCGGATAACTGCAAAGGCTTTTTGTATGGTCTTGGCGACAAGCTGCTCAATGTCATTGGCTACAGTCTGGTACAGCCGTTCCAAAGCCGCTTCCAGGGCGGGATCTGCTGAAAAAAGTTGATATGTTTCTATTTCCAACGCCCTTGCGATCCGTTCCAGCATTTCAGGGGTAGGAAATTTTTTGCAAACTTCAATCATGGCGATATATTGGGTAGTAATATCCGCTTTTTCTGCCAGTGCAGCCTGTGTTAAACCGCTTTTACGGCGGCTTAACTTCATATTTTTTGCCAGTATCTCTCTAATATTTTCCATAAATCAAGTCTGCTTGCCAATAAAACAATAATAAACGTCTTAGAGGCATTGACAAATTGCCGATAGGACGATTATAATGGACGAATTGGCACTTTCTTGTAGTATCTTGGGACATTTTGTCCCATTTTTACGGTAAAGTGCGTTGACAACGGGCATTAGCGGGGTGTAATCCCTGGTTATTTTATTTCAGGGAGGATGTTTTATGAATAAGACATTCAGAGGCGGAATTTCCGCCATGGCCGCAGTGTTGCTGGCGGCATCGCTTTTGGTAACGGGGTGCGGCACAACAGGCGGGAGCGAAACGCAGAAACCGGAAACGGAAGTTAGGGCATTAGGGCTTAGTTTGGACGAAAGCCTCCGCAGGTACATGGGGCCAGAGCAGCAAACCTGGGGCGATGAAGCGGTTAATGTCTACTTTTTGGATCACCTCCGGTTTGAAGAATTTAAAGCTGAACTGGAAGCGGGGGGTGAATATCAGCAAATTGACAGTTGGAATGATGATAATCGGGACTGGGAGCGGGGAAAGACCTTTGCACGGTTGAGTGTACGGCGTGATGGTGCGGTTGAATTGGACCTTTGTAGAGAAGACAATTCCAGGTCTGGGTATAGGTATAAAAAAGCCGCTTCGAATGGATCGCGTGCGGCGTTAGGGCCCAAGTTGGATGCAAGCCTCCGCAAGTACATAGGGCCTAATCTGCAAACCTGGGGCGATGAAGCGGTTAATGTCTACTTTTTGGATCCCCTCAATTTTGAAGAATTTCGGGTTGAACTGGACGCGGGGGTTGAGTATTTTCAAACTGGCAGTTCGAATAATGATAATCGGGACTGGGAAAGGGGAAAGACTTTTGCACGGTGGGCTGTGCGGCCTGACGGCAGAATGGAATTGGGCCTTTACAAGAAAGACAATTCCGGCGTTGTGTACCGGTATGAAAAAACCGCAGAACTAGCCGCAAAACTGGGCGGCGAGGGCAAGGCGGTGATGGACGGCTCTACGATACGGCTCTCAGGCGACGTAAATCTTACCACCGGATTCACCGTGCCCCGGGGCTTTACGCTTGCGGTTCCCGCAGGCATTACGCTTGACCTGATGGCAGAGGGCGCGAGGTTCGAACTGCAGAACGGCGCAAAATTGACCGTGGACGGCACGGTGAACACCAGCGGCGGGGGACTCCGCCTTGGGGAGGGCGCCGTGGTTATCAACGGGAGCGGAACCATCAGCCTGAAAAGCAAGGGACGCCTGCTCAACATCGACGGCAAGAGGCATCTCACCCTTGAGGGCGTTACGCTGATCGGAATTGAAGACAATGACAACTCATTGGTACAAGTGGGCGGAGGCGGCGAGTTTGTCATGAAAAGCGGCGCGATTACGGGCAACACCCGCATAGGGAACGATGGCGGCGGGGTGAATGTTGGCGAAAATGGAACCTTCACTATGGAAGGCGGAGAGATAAGCGGCAACACGGCCAGGAACGGCGGTGGGGTGAATGTCTGGAAGGGAACCTTCACCATGAAAAGCGGCGCGATAAGCGGCAACACAGCCCCCAACGGCGACCGCACCGGTGTCGGCGGCGGGGTGAATGTCAACGGAACCTTCACCATGGAAGGCGGCGAGATAAGCGGCAACACGTCCGCCAAATTTGGCGGCGGCGTGATAGTGAATAAAGGTGGTATCTTTAGCAAGACCGGCGGTACTATATACGGCGATACCGACAATATCCATACCCCCGGTTCAACTGAGAACACGGCAAACATAGGTAATGCGGTATTTCTCGGACGAGGCGGCAGACCGGACCCGAATTTGTTGCGGAATTCCACCGCCGGTGAAGGCGATAATATGTCTTGGGACGGTACTAACGCGGAAGGGTTCGACGGCGAAACGACTGCGGGTTAAACGCCGTCTGGGTTAGAATGCCTATGGCGCCAGGTACCATAGGCGTACACTTAGCAGAAAAAATGATAACCACAGACCACACTAACCTCACGGACAAAAGGAAAGAAATCAAAGCAAAAGTCCGTGAGATCTGTGGTTAAAAATCCTTAAGTTTATGATCTTGCACCTGTCATCTTTTTTTCCTTTTTTTTGCCAATTTTTCCATAAATTCCGATCCAAAACCGCCACTCAATGCCCTATATAGGTGTGCGCTTTAGACGCCCATTGCATATACAAAAATATTGTACAGCCCGTGGGCCAGGGCAATTCCGTGGATGGCTCTGAAGCGGATAAAAACCAGGGACAACATGGTCCCGGCCAGAAAGGCGTTCAGGACCCCCCAGGGGCCCTCGTAAATGTGGCAGGAGGAGAAAAGCAGCACCCCTGTCAGGATGGCCATGAAGGGGGAGAGACCGAAGGCTTCCAGTTTGGTCAGAAGGTAAAAGCGGAAATAGCTTTCTTCAAGATAACCGGTACTGAGGCAGGAAAGGGTCATCACTATCCAGCCTGTCATGTTGGGGGGAGCCTCAATGTTAATGCCGGCGGGGAGATCAAAGCGGGAGGAAACCAGGGCGATGCAGAACCCTGAGAGCAGCAGGGCCGGAAGGGCAAAAAGGGCCGAATAGAGGTCCTGCCGGCGGAACCGGGGTATTATCTGTTTCGACATGAGGGGTTGTAAAATGAGATACCATATCAAGGCTAAGGATGGAATATTAAAGATGAGGATACGGCGCAATTCACCGGCTATGGAAAAGGCCGCAAGGGGCGGCCCCTCTTTCAGGGCGCCGGGTAAAAAGAGGATTACATACAGAATGAGCGGTTCGATTAACCTGCTCATGGGCGCTCCTTTTGACACGGCAAAGCCGTTATTGTATACTCAGTATAAGTACATTTTTAGGAAATGGGAAATGGTTTTAGGGATAATATGAGTCAAAAAAATGTGCTTTTCAGGCTGTTCATTGCGAGCTTTCTTTTTATCGTGATCCCGGGACCGGGTCCGGCCGCCCAGGACTCCATACTGAATTCCTTTCAACGAAATTTTACCAGGGCTTTGCTTCCCAACAAGGCCGGTATCCTGCGGGATGCCGCCGCCCATAGCCTGGCCCCGGAATTTATCGACCGTCTCTACGAATACGCCCTGGATTTTGCCCTGCAGAATGCGGAATTACTCCAAAAAGATCCCGATATGATAAACCTTGTGGGGGTTTCAATCCTGGGCATACGTAAAAGCGGATATCAGCTTAATACAGAAACCTTGTTGAAGGTGTTTTCTTCCTACCCGGATTTCCAAACCAGGCTCAATGTGTTGGATGCCATGGTTGTTTTGGGAAAGGGAGATCCCGGGGTTCTGGAAGCTTTAGCCACCTTTTTGGCAGATCAGAACAACCTGTACCGTTCCGGCAAGGACGTTGATTACCTTATCCTTTCGGTCGGTCTCTCCACCCTGTCCAGACTGGCCCCTCCGGGGGACAAGACATACTTTCCGCTGTTGTTGTCCATCATAACCACAGACTACCCAAATAATATCACGGTGGAAGCGGAAAAAGCCGTCCGGACTATCGGGGGGGATTATTACCAGTTCCTTATTGATATAATGCGGAAAAGCCCGGTCCGGGAAAAACTGGCGGCTTTCCGGGCGGGGACCGACACCGGCAAGTATAGCTGGGCTAAACAGTTTAGTACCGCTCAGCGGGGGGGCTTTGCGGAAACCGCCCTGGACGTAAGTATCTATCTTCATCCGTATACGGCCGAAGATAGGGCCGCCCTTTCCGCCCTCCAGTCAGAGGCGATCACTATCCTGGGGGAACTGAAATGGATCCGGGCCGAGCCTTTGGCGATAAGGTATTTTTACCGGATGCAAACCGAATATCAAAATGGACAGGTCCCCGGTGAGCGGTTTCTGGAGGCCATTATCTGTCTTGGGGCCATGGGAACTGTCGAGGCGGCCCAGGTCCTTGCCCTTCAGCTTGGGTACTTCAATTCGCAAATGGAAAGGACCGGTAATTTTGACGAGCCCCTTGTCCTGGCTCTGGTGAATACCCTGGGCAACATAGGGGCAAAGTCTGCTTTTGATTACCTCAATTACATCAGTTATTTGCCCTATCCCCAAAGCATCCGGGCTGCGGCTAATGTGGCATTGGGGCAGCTCAGATGGTAGACAGGTTAAAAATCAGCCCCCTTTCATCCCTGACCCTGGGCGCCGTGGCGGGGTATTACGGGTTTCATTTAATTTACGGAAGGGATTCCCGGGCTGGGATAATCTTTTTTTGTGTTTTTATCGCTTTTGCGCTTATCTCCTTTTTTCGGGTACTCTCCCGGGGCGGCGGCGCGGGGGGAATGGATTGCGGTGTTTTAATCGCCCCCGAAAAGGTCCGTTTTTTTCACCGCCGGGGCCTTGATATCATTGCCCTTTCTGTGGGATTCGTCCTGGGCATCGGCGCCAATGGGAGCATTCCGCGGAACATCAGCCTGGGGCTCCCCCCGGAAAGGGTCACTGCCCTGCAGGGAACCCTCTTGGATGATCCCCGCGCCTTGAGCAGCGGAACCGGTATGTCTTATCTGAAGCTTGAGAAAAGCGCCGGCAAGGGGGGAGTGCGGACCTCCGCAAAGGGGAAGGTGCTGGTGTTTTTCCCGGAACAGACCATCCCCACCCTTAAAGATTTCGGCAGGGGAAGCGGGGTCTATGTAGAGGGAATTTTTAGAAATCAGGAGGATCTTCTCTTCAGCGCCTCCGCCGTGCATGTTACCCGGCCGGCCTCCGCTCTGGAACAGTTCCGTACCGGTCTGCGGCTGGAGCTTACCCGGCGCTTTGTTACCCCCCGGAACCCCTGGGGGGGGATGGCATTGGCCCTGCTCCTGGGTATCCGGGACAATCTGGATTCTGACCTGGCCCGGGCCTACCGGGATGCGGGTTCCTCCCATGTGCTTTCCCTTTCGGGGATGCACCTTGCGGTGCTTTCCGCCCTTATCGCCTTTATCCTCAAACGCCCCCTGGGTTTAAAAGCTTCAAGTTTTGTGGGGGCCGTTTTTATCATCCTCTATGTATTTCTGGTGGGCTCCCAGCCCTCTCTGACTCGATCGGCCATCATGTACCTTCTGGGTGTTTTGGCTGTTTTCGGGGCCCTGCCCCGTGACCCGGTTTCTCTTTTAAGCCTGTCCTTCCTTGTTCAGATTGTTTGGAAGAACGATTCAGGCCTTGCCATTTCCTTTATCCTTTCATACCTTGCCCTTTGGGGCATCCTCCGTGTGGGGGAAGCTATTCATGAATTATGGCGGGGTAAGATCCCGGAACTTTTCCTGTCACCCCTTACGGCTTCCCTGGGGGCCTTTGTTGCCACTGCGGCGGTTTCGGTGTATTACTTTAACACCCTACGGCCAATCGGTATTGTGGCGGGGCTTCTCATCGTTCCCCTGACCACGGTCTTTATGATTGGCGCCCTGATCTATCTGGCTTTGAGTTTTTGCATCCCGGCCTTGACCGCTCCCCTTGGCATGGGGCTTTCTTTTTTGTACCGTATCCTTGATGCTCTGGTAAGCTTCGCGGCCCGGGCGCCCGGCCTGAATCATCCCGGCTTTATTCCCATATTGGCGGTGTCAGTAGGGCTTTCGGCCCTGTTGATCTATTTGGAGCACCGGCGGCGGGCCCTGCGGAGCCGGCTTGCCCCCTTACCGTGATTAATTACGATTCCGCCGCCGGTTTAAGGGCGCTGCTGGAAGAACGGGGCCTGGGGATGCGGAAAAAGTTCGGCCAGAATTTTTTAATCAACCCCGGCGTCCGTAAAAGACTGGCCGATGCCCTGGAAATAGGGGAGGGGGATGAGGTCTGGGAAGTAGGGCCCGGCCTTGGGGCCATGACGAAGGAACTTTTGGATCGGGGAGCCAGGGTCCGGGCCTTTGAGATCGATCCCGGCTTCATCGGTCTTTTGAAGGAAATTTTTACGGGCCGGGAAGGGTTTACCCTGGTGGAAGGGGATGTGCTCAAGACCTGGCGGCAGGCCGCCGGTTCTTTGGCCCCTTATTTGCTGGGGAACCTTCCCTACAATATCGCTTCGGTTCTTTTGGCGAATTTTATCGAAGAAGGCAGGTTTTTCAGGCGGATGGTTGTAACGGTTCAAAAAGAGGTTGCCCGCCGCATGGCGGCAAAACCGGGTTCCGGTGATTATTCTTCGTTTTCTGTGCTCATAGGTTCCGCCTATAAGGTAAGCCCCTTGATGGTGATTGGCGGCGCCTCCTTTTATCCGGCTCCACGGGTGGACTCCCAGGGAATCAGGCTGGATCTCCGCACCGATATTGGGAACCCCCGGCCGACTCTTTTTTATCCCCTGGTCCGGCAGCTCTTTTCTTCCCGCCGTAAAACCATAAAAAACAACCTGCAAAGTTTTGTATCATCCCGTATAATCAACCGGGCCCCATTGGATATCCTATTGCCCGTGCTGGAACAGTGCGGCATAAAACCGGAGGAGCGGGCGGAAAATTTGACCATAGAAAAATTCGCGGAGCTTGCGGAAAGGCTTGGAGATGATGGTCTTTTCTGATAGATTAAAGGTCATTGAAGAACGGATAGCTCAGGTCTGCCTCCGTTCCGGTCGGAACCGCGCCGATATCGCCCTCATGGGGGTTTCCAAATTCCATGGAATAGACCGGATAGCAGAGGCCTGGGAGAGCGGGATACGGCTTTTTGGGGAAAGTAGGGTGCAGGAAGCGGAGGAAAAGTTTCCCGGGTTTAAACCGGCCCACACCGGTGTGGAGCTCCACATGATAGGCTCCCTGCAGCGGAACAAGGCAAAAACCGCGGCATCCCTTTTCGACTGCATTCAATCGGTGGATCGGGAATCGATAATCGGGGAGCTGGGAAAACACGCCGTTGAAAGACAAACGCCCCTCAAGGTACTGCTGGAACTTCATACCGGGGAGGAATCCAAGGCGGGCTTTCCCGATGAAGAAGGCCTCCTCCGGGCGGCGGAGCTGGTTCTCACCTTTCCCGCACTGGTTCCGGCGGGCTTAATGACCATGGCCCCCTACTCAGGGGATCCGGAATTGATACGCGGCTCCTTCCGGGCGCTGGTACGGGCCCAGCAAAAGCTGGAGAGGGAATTTCCCGACTCCGACTGGTCCTGTCTTTCCATGGGCATGTCCAACGATTTTGAGATCGCTATTGAGGAGGGCTCCACCCTGTTACGGATAGGAACTTCCCTGTTTGGGGAGCGGTGAAAGTGGAATTGATGCCGTGGGAAGGGAATGGATGCCGATAAAAATGAAAAATTTATTGAAATGCACCGCTCCGCTTGTCCTGGCCTTGACGCTCTTGAGCACCGCCTGTTCTACGGTGACCGGCGGCACGGTTAAACCCACGGCCCCGAAGGATAAGGAGGAATTTCCCCTTTGGGCAAAGGATCTCCGCCGGGGGGAGATCATCGCCTTCGGCACCTTTCCCTTTACCATGTTTTTTAGCACCTTTATCATGGATGGTATACGGTATATTAACCATGACAATAATCCTCAGTATGCCCCCTGGCCCTTTAAAACTGCCGGGGCCATTAATATGACCAAGGAAGAACATGAGCTGACCATGCTCATCGCCGGCGCCGCTTCCGTGACCCTGGCCCTGACCGATTTTACCATTGTCAAAATCAAGAGATATAAGCTGGCCAAAAAGGCCGAAAAGTTACCTGCCGGAAGTCCCATCATTATTGAGCGGGTCCCCATTGAAGAACCTGTTCCTCCGGGCCCTGCGCCTGAGGCCGGAGGTCTACCCTGATGCCTTCCTGGTCAGGTATGGTATCGGACCTAATCCCTTCAAGTCTCCGGCTTGACCGGTATGTATCGGAACAGTTGAATCTCCTTTCCCGTTCCCAAATTAAAACCCGGTCCATGGAGGCGCGGCTTAACGGAAAAGCGGTCAAGCTTTCCCGCATTGTAAAGCCCGGTGATACCCTGGAGCTTTCCTGGGCAGATCCTGAAAGTACGGATCTTGAAAGCGAAGATCTTCCCCTTAAGGTGATATACGAAGACAGCCGGGTGATAGTGGTGGACAAGGCACAGGGCATGGTGGTCCACCCCGGAGCGGGCAACCCCAGGGGCACCCTGGCAAATGCGCTGCTGTACCGGCGGCTCCGGCGATGGGGCGGCGACAAGGTTCCTGCCGGTGAAGGGTGCAGGCCCGGCAT
Organism: Spirochaetia bacterium; assembly: GCA_026002045.1. GTDB lineage: Bacteria > Spirochaetota > Spirochaetia > Treponematales > Breznakiellaceae > BNUT01. The sequence goes on from BOAV01000064.1 coordinate 8,451, forward strand.
CGTACACCGGCTTGATAAGGATACCTCCGGGGTGATGATTGCCGCCTGGGATGACGAGGCCCTTGCCTTTCTTTCGGACCAATTTAAGCGCCGCCTGGTACGGAAGACCTATATCGCCATTGTGCAGGGGGTCCCAAAGGAAACATCCGGCCGCATCGAAACCCTGATAAGCCGGGACAGCCGGGACCGGAAGCGCTTTGCCGTTTCTACCGGCAAGGGGAAAAGCGCCCTCACCCTGTACCGGGTTATCCGCTCTTGGCAGGGGCATGCCCTGGTCCTGCTGCGGCCCCGAACCGGCCGCACCCATCAGTTGCGTGTCCACATGCGCCATATTGGGCACCCCATCGTGGGGGACCCCATCTACGGCTTCAGCGATCCCCTTTTTCCTGATGTCTCCCTGATGCTCCACGCCAAAAGCCTTGCCATAACCCTGCCGGGGGACACCGGTCAGAGGACTTTCAAAGCCCCCCTGCCGGATCGTTTTCATCTTATGATAGAAAGGCTGAATAAAACCTGATGTACATTGTTCAAGCCTATGGTACCGAACCCTTTGTTCTGGCCGAAACGGAAGATTACGCGGTGGTCTATAAGCCCCCCTTTATCCATTCGGTCCCCTTAAAAAAGGCCGAAGGGGAAAAGCCCCTGCCGGGTTTTCCCACCCTCCTTGACTGGTATGGGCGTATCAGGAAAGAGGCGCTTGAGGTTTCAGGCAGAAAAGAATGTGAAGGGGGCCTGCTCCACCGGCTTGATTATGAAACCGAAGGGCTCGTGCTTATCGCAAAAAATCAGGGCGCCATGGACGCCATCCTTGCCCGGCAGGAACAGGGGTTTTTTATAAAGGAATATGGCGCCGTTTCTTCATCTCCCGGCGCCGCCTGTTCCCCTCTGCCGGGGTTCCCGCCCTTTCCGCAGGATTCCGGCCGCTCTGTACCTTCCCCCATCAAAAGCTATTTCAGGCCCTGGGGGCCGGGAAGAAGGGCGGTGCGGCCGGTGGTAACGGAGCCGGGGCTGCTGCGGGAAAAACAAAGGCGGAACATTGCGGCTGATCAGGGCAAACCTTATATAACAGAGGTGCTGGAAACGGAACATTTGGGGGAGAATTTTGTGTACTTCAAGGTGAGGATTAAACGGGGTTTCCGCCACCAGATCCGCTGCCACCTTTCCTGGATTGGCAGACCCATCCTTAACGACGGGCTCTACGGCGGGATGATTCTGCACGGAGGGGCTGTCGCGCTCCGGGCGGAGGGTTTCAGCTTTTACGATCCCGCAAGCGGGGAGAAAAGGGAATATCGCATCCCTCCCTTATCGGCCCCGGCTATTTCAAGGTAGTCTGTCTATAAGACCCTATTTAGCCTCGACACTCCGCTCGCCGAGGGGATAGGAAGTGACAAAAGTACCGTATTGAATTTCCTGCACTACCTTCTCCTGTTTCCCGTCTTTTCCGGTTTTTACCAACACCGGTTTGGGCAAATCTTCCCGGGTGACCGTTATTTTCCGGTTTTTATCAATAATATCATTAATTACTTTTCGTACCTTGTAGGGTCTCCGTACGGTGCTGTAACGGGGTAACCTTCCGCCGACACCGGACACCAGTATTGTTCCGTAATTAAAAATAGCGCCCAATAAACTTTGAACGCAAATGATGCTTTCAACCTTTTCTATGGGCATATCAACCAGGGTGGAAGTAAGGATGCCCTTCTTGAGGATCAAACGCTTATTGGTAATGGAATATTGCACCAGATAAAATTCAACCACCTTCCGGATCATATATAATAAAGCCAGTATGAAAATTATTATGAACGCGATTTTATAAAGGGTATTACCTATATCAAAACCAAATGAACCAACATAAGATGCGATTATTTCCCTTGTTATTAAAAGTGCGATGGCAGCAACTAAACACAATCCCGGTTTAACCAGGAACATCCAGTGTAATTCGGGATAATAAATGGCCTTCTCGCCTTTTTGTAAATTTTTTTTCCCGGTTATATCCACACCCAGCCCCCTTTTCAGGTAAAAACGGCATTCCTGTATCCTGCAAATAGAGAATAAACCCCATACCCCTCATTGATCAAGTGCCGGGCCGATAAAGCCGGTTTCGGCAGGTTCATCGTATAAGCGCCTTCCGTATCTCCGCCGCCAGGTAAAATGACCCTGCCCCCAGAATGGGCAGCCCCTGTTTTTTCCCCAGCTCCAATGCCTTTTCAATGGCGGTCTCCGTTTCCGGTATGAGCAGCACCTCTGTATTTGCCCCCGCCCTTTCCTTAAAGAGGTTATACACATCCTCGGGACTGCTTTTTTTGAAGGTGCCGGGGGTAGTAATAATGATACAGGAAAAATGGGGGACAAGGGTTTCCGTCATGGCAAGGGCGTTTTTGTCGGCCACACAGCCGAAGATCAGGATGCCCCCCTCGCCGTAGAGGGAACAGAAGGTCCCGGCGCATTGTTCCATGCTTTTGGGGGTATGGGCGCCGTCAATGACAAGTTCCGGGTTTTCCCGGATTTTTTCAAACCGGGCGGGGAGGGTGAAATTTTCAAGCCCCTTTTGTACCGTTTCTTCTTCGATTTGGGGAAAGGCGGTTTTTGCGGCGATCACCGCAAGGGCGGCGTTTTGGGCCTGCACGGTTCCGGGCACAGGGATAAAAAGTTTCAGGGGGGCCGGGAAAAAGCCTTCTTTCAAAAAGCGCAGGGTAAAACGGGTCCCCCCCTTGTGGATTTCCACATCATCTATTGCTGCGGTTTCGGGAAAATAGAAAAGTTCAGAATTTTTTTCCGCCGCCCGCTTCCGGAATACCCCCAGGGCTTCATCCTCTTCCCATGCAAGGATCAGGGGCCTGCCCGGCTTGATGATCCCCGCCTTTTCCCCGGCGATGGCCGCAAGGGTGTTCCCCAGGACATCGGTGTGTTCCAACTCGATCAGGGTGATCACCGAGGCGAGGGGATCCAGGATATTGGTTGCGTCCAGCCGCCCCCCCAGGCCGGTCTCCACCACCATGGCGTCACAACGGGCCTTCCGGGCGCAAAGGAAAAAGTAGAGCGTAATGAGTTCAAAAAAGGTGGGCTCCATGCCGCCTTCCAAAGAAGGATCAAAGAGCCGCGAATCGCTTCCGCCCAGGTTCCGCAGTTTTGCTTCGGCTTCTATCAATTCACGTCCCGCTTCAACATAGATGGATTCTTCAAAGAATTTATTCCCCAGGGTAATCCGCTCCCGTTTTTCCATCACGTCCGGGGAGGTATACCGGGCGGTCCGTAAACCCGCTTCTCCAAGAATGGCGGTAATCATCCCCGTAACCGAGCCCTTCCCCTTGGACCCGGCTATATGAATAGCGGGGGCGCAGCTTTCAGGGCGCCCCGTAAGTTCCGCAAGAACCCTCATCCGGTCCAAACGAAAATTCTTGAAATCCTTCTGACCCCTTTCCATGTTGATGAACCGGGCAATCCAGGCAAAAACATCCGCGGAGTTTTTTATAGATACTGAATCATCCATACCATGATTGTAAAGCAAGATGCCCGTGTTGCAAAAGGGGATTCCCTGGGGTATGATCACCTATGGACTTCAATAAGGCTTTGCAGCCGGGAGCCAGGGTTTATTTTATCGGTATCAAAGGGACGGGGACCTGCGCCCTTGCGGAGCTGATGCACAATACCGGTATTACCGTGAGCGGTTCCGATCGGAGCGAGGTTTTTTATACCGACGGCATCCTCAAGGAGCTGGGCATCCCATATCATGAATCCTTTCAGGCTGAACACATACAGCCGGGGCTTGATCTGGTAATCTATTCGGCGGCCTATTCCTTCGAGACAAACCCCGAAATGGCGGAGGCCCAAAGGCTTAAACTGCCCATTCTGAAATACACCGATGCCCTGGGATATTATTCCCTTGGCTTCGATTCTTCCGGTGTCGCCGGGGTTCATGGGAAGACCACCACCACCGCCATGGCGGGCTCATTAATCCGGGGCGCGGGGCTCCCGGCCCAAATTCTCGTGGGCAGCGCAGTCAAGGGCTTTAACGACCGCTCTACCCTTAATCTGGGAAAAAAATATTTTGTCGCCGAGACCTGTGAATACCGCAGGCATTTCCTGTCTTTCCATCCTCGCAGGATCATCCTTACCGGCGTGGAAAGCGATCACCAGGATTATTACCCCACCTACGAATCGATCCGGGACGCCTTTATGGAATACGGCCGCCTTCTTCCCTCCGCGAGCACCGGTGAAGCCGGGGAATTGATTTACTGCGCCGACGATCCCGGCGCCGCAGAAGTTGCCGCCGCCCTTGAAAAAGAAGGCCGGGGCATCACCCTTGTTCCCTACGGATTTACCGCCACCGGCAACTATCAAATAAGGTCCTATGAAGTTTCAAATGAACGGGCGGTGATGCGTCTTGCGTGTTTCCCCGGCGAATTGCGGCTGCGAATCCCCGGACGGCACGAAGCCCTCAACGCCGCGGCGGCCATGGCGCTGACTTCTTCACTGGTGAAAAAAGAATTTGGCGATGGAAATGGCAATGACGGCTGGAATAATGAGCGGCGGGAAAATGTCAGAAGGGCATTGGAAGATTTTCGCGGATCAAAGCGGCGGTCTGAAATAATCGGCGAAGTCGGGGGCATCCTTTTCATGGATGATTACGGGCATCACCCCACGGCGATTAATACTACCCTTGCGGGCCTCAAGGAATTCTATCCGAAGCGGCGGCTCATCGTAAGTTTTATGTCCCATACCTATACCCGCACCGCGTCCCTGCTGGATGAATTCGCCGCCTCCTTTGAAAAGGCGGATATGGTTATCCTCCACAAGATTTACGGCTCCGCGCGGGAGGAGTACCACGGGGGCGTAACCGGGGAGACCCTGTTTGAAAAAACCAAAGCTCAGCATGATAACGTGTTCTATGTTGAGGAGCCCCTTGAGGCGGCGTCCATGTTAAAGGGTATACTCAAACCGGGGGATCTCTTTGTGACCATGGGCGCCGGGGACAACTGGAGACTCGGCAAGGATCTTTACGAATACTACGGAGGCGCAGGCCGATGAAAAGCATGACCGGCTATGCCTACCGGGAAATACAGGAAAACAACATCTCTCTCTCCCTTGAAATTCGGGGATACAACAGCCGCTTTCTGGAAATTTTTGTAAACCTTCCCCCGTACCTGTCAACCCTGGAAACTAAAATCCGGGAGTATATCGCGTCCCGCTGCGTGAGGGGAAAAATTGAGGTCGGCCTGCGCCTGAAGGAACACAATGCCCCGGTAAAAGTTGGTGTGAATCAGGAAGCGGCCCGGGCATATTTTGAGGCCATACAAAAAGCGGCGGACACCCTGCACATCGACGAGAAGCCCAGCCTCGCCATGATCCTCGGCATGGAGGGGGTTCTGGAAGTTGAAAAGAACCGGGACGATGGCCGCTATTGGGAACAGATAGAGCCGGTTCTAAAAAACGCCGTCGATGGTTTTGACGGGGAACGCGTCCGGGAAGGTAAACACACCGAGGCGGATATCCTTTCCCATATTGCCGTTCTTGAATCGTCCCTCAAAACTGTCGCCTCCTTTGCGCCCCAAATTGAAAGTTCCATAAAGGAAAATCTGAGAAGCCGCTTTACCGAAGTTCTGGGGAACCAAATTGACGAGAACCGCATCCTCGCGGAAACAGCGGTACTGTTGATGA
>BOAV01000065.1 GCA_026002045.1 Spirochaetia bacterium
CCCCGTTTCTCCCACCATCTCTTTGATCGCTATAAGCTTCCTGCTCTTTTTTGCCATACCCCCTCCCTCCGGGGTATTTTATCATGGTTTTACGTCTATGAGGAATTTCTATGCGTTTATCCTGCCTGAGCATATATCCCCCTTTATTTTACGGCGCTATTATACTATGATTTTATTAAGGAGCATATATGAAAAAATACAGTTGTGACGCATGCGGCTATATTTACGATCCCGCAAAGGGAGACCCCGACGGGGGCATCAAGCCGGGAACCGCCTTTGAGGATATTCCTGCGGACTGGGTCTGCCCACTCTGCGGCATGGGGAAGGATTCCTTCTCCGTTGTAAAGTAGGAGGCCGGAGATATGCTGCCCAGGGGCGACTTTATTTTCACCATTGGTTATGACGGCCCTGCGGCAGTGGTAGACAGCCAGGCCAAGCGGCGCTACGGCGCCTTCTCCACCAAAGATCTGGCGGAAAAGGGGCTGTTCCGTGCGGCCTATTCCTCGGCCATATACTCACAGGACCCGGCGGAACTTGCCGCCGTGGTGGAAATTTACAACCGCATCGCCGGGGCTTCGCTTACGGTAAACTCCCCGCTGGACCGGCTCTTCGGGGTGTTTCCGGTGGATGTGAAGCGGGCGATTGCGCTGTAAAGAATGACGCCATGAAAGACCTAAGCAGCCGGAGCGCCCAATTTACCGATTCGGTTATCCGGCGGATGACCCGGATTTCCATGCAATACAATGCGCTGAACCTTTCCCAGGGCTTCCCCGATTTTGATCCCCCAAAAGAAATTACCGACAAACTTGCGGAAATTGCCGGTCCCGGCCCGCACCAGTATTCCATTACCTGGGGGGCGCCGAATTTCCGCGCCGCCCTTGCGGAAAAACAGAGCCTTTACATGGGCCGGGCCATCGATCCGGAAAAGGAAATTGTGGTTACCTGCGGCAGCACCGAGGCGATGATGGTGGCCATGCTTACGGTCACCAACCCCGGCGACAAGGTTATTGTGTTTTCGCCCTTTTACGAAAACTACGGCGCGGACGCCATTCTTGCCGGGGCGGAGCCCATCTATGTGCCCCTGGTCCCACCGGAATTTCACTTTGACGCCGATGTGCTGGAAACGGCCTTTAAGCAAAACCCGAAGGCCCTTATCCTCTGCAACCCGTCAAACCCCTGCGGCCGGGTGTTTACCCGCCCCGAACTGGAAACCATTGCCGCCCTTGCCGCGAAGTATGACACCTACGTGATCACCGACGAAGTTTACGAACACATCGTGTACGCGCCCCATAAGCACATCTATTTTAATTCACTGCCGCTTATGTTTGAGCGAACGATCTCATGCAGCTCCCTTTCCAAGACCTATTCGATCACGGGCTGGCGGCTGGGCTATATTATTGCCCCGGAACGGATCATCGAGGCCGCAAAAAAAGTCCACGATTTTCTCACCGTGGGCGCGGCGGCCCCACTACAGGAAGCCGCCGTCACAGGGCTGCGCTTCCCACAGGAATACTACCAATCGCTGCTGGCGGAATATACTGAAAAGCGCAGTATCTTTGTTACGGGTCTGCGGGACGCAGGGATTTCCCACATCGCGCCGGAAGGGGCCTATTACGTGCTGGCGGATATTTCCGAATACGGCTGCAAAAGCGATCTTGAATTCTGCGAAGCATTAGCACGGGAGGTGGGGGTTGGGGCGGTTCCCGGTTCCAGCTTTTTTCGAGAACCGGTCAATCACCTGATCCGCTTCCACTTTGCGAAAAAAAATGAAACCCTCTACGAAGCACTGAACCGTCTGGAATCAATGCGGAAGAAGATGCTCAAACATTGATCAGGATAACAACTCTACTGCCCCATCGCCGCTGCGTACTCCGCTTCGTAACGTTTAAGCTGGGGATTGTCGGGGGCTAGGGCCAGGGCTTGTTTGAGGTAGTAGACGGCGCGGCACGGCTCAGGAAATTGCCAATGCGGCGGCCTTCCTCGCCTTCGATTTGGCCTCCTTTATCACGGGGGTGTGCATCCCCGTTTGCGGCGTCGCAGTATGCAATATATGGTATAAAGTGAAAAACTTAAGGGAGCGGAGTAATTTATTTAAAAAAATTTGACAAGTATCATCCTAAGACCTTATAATACATTATATGATGTTATATCAAAGGTTTTATTTCTTAGGAGGTTTTCATGTCCGGTTCTCACGCTGAGTATCTGCAAAAGGCTATTGGTGCGGTTAAACAGAGAAAAATTAAAAATGTCTATTTTGTGGCCTGCGGCGGTTCCCTGGCCTATATGATCAACCAGCAGTACATCCTGGATTGCGAAACCGAAATCCCGGCCTATGTCCTGAATTCCAATGAATTTATCCACCGTAATCCCAAGGCTCTGGGGGCCGAATCCCTGGTGCTTACCTGCAGCCATTCGGGGAATACCCCGGAAACGGTGGCGGCCGCCAAATTTGCCCGCCAAAAGGGCGCCCTGACAGTGGCCTATTCTTTTAAGGATGATTCCCCCCTCTGGCAGGAAGCGGAATACGGCCTCCACTACGACTGGGGACCGGAAAGCAACGCCTACGATCACCGGGCGGGGATGGCCCTGCGCTTTATCTTTGGCCTGCTCCAGGCCCTGCAGCCCCAGCCAAAATACGAAAAGGCCCTGGAATCCCTCAAGAATCTGAATGAAATCTTCGAACGGAACAAGAAAAAATTTGCCCCCCAGGCGGAGGCTTTCGGGTCCGGTTACAAACGGGAACCGGTTATCTATACCATGGGTTCCGGCCCCCTCTACGGGGAAGCCTACTCCTTTGCCATCTGCCTGCTCCAGGAAATGCTCTGGGTACATTCCGCGGCCATCCATTCGGGGGAATATTTCCACGGTCCCTTCGAGATTACCGATTATGATGTGCCCTTTTTGATCTTTAAAACCGCCGGCGAAACCCGGCCCCTGGACGAAAGGGCGGTTAAATTCGTTCAAAAGTACAGCAAGCGGGTGGTCTTGGTGGATGCCCAGGATTTTGACTGGACCGGCATGGACAAGGAACTTTACCCCTACCTTTCGGCTCCCATCATGGGCGCGGTGATACGGACCTATGCGGAACGGCTTTCGGAGCACAAGGGGCATCCCCTCTCGGTGCGGCGGTATATGTGGAAGATGGAATATTAATCCTCCCTGGGGGGATAAATAATTTTTAAGGAGTAAATATGAAAAAGCAAATTCTCTTGGCGTTGGTGTTGTTGCTGGCTGCGGCCGGTCTCGTCATGGCCGGCGGCGGCGGGGACAAAGGCGGGGGAAAGACCACGGTCCATTTCTTCCACCGCTGGCCCCAGGAACCCCGGTTCAGCTATTTTAATCAGCTCGTGGCGGATTTCGAGAAACAAAATCCCGATATCAAAATCGAAATGGACAGCGTGATCAACGATTCCTACAAGGAAAAGATCCGGGTTCTGGTATCCTCCAACGATATCCCCGATGTGTTTGTTTCCTGGTCCGACAGTTTTGCCTATAACATGGTCCAGTCCGGCAGAATTAAGGCGCTCAACGATATGCTCGCCGCGGATAAACCCTTTGCGGACAGCTTTATCAAGTCCCAGATAGAGCCCTTTACCTTTGATGGCAAGATCTACGGCCTGCCCCAGACCATAGACGGCAAGGTTTTTGTTTATAACAAAGAAATATTTGCCAAGGCGGGAATTTCCAAAATCCCCACAAGCTTTACGGAACTGCTCGGCGTCCTGGATGCCCTTAAAAAAGCCGGTAATGACACTCCCCTCCTGGAGGGGCTTTCCGACGCCTGGACCATTGCCCATTACCAGGGAACTATATTCCAGCGCATAGTCCCCAAGGACGTACTGGAACGGGATTTTAACGAAAAAACCGGTGAATTTACCCATGCCGGATACCGCCAGGGCATGGAAAAGTTCCAGCAGCTGGTAACCTACATGGGCCCCAATGCGACCTCACTGGATCATACCACGGTGCGGAACATGTTCATCGCCGGCAGGCTGCCGATCATTTATATCCAGCTTGCGGAATTCGGCTATATCCAGGCGGATAACCCCTCCCTGGATTACGGCATGTTCAACTTCCCCGCCATTGAGGGCGGAGCGGGAGACCCGGCCTATTTAACCGGCGCCCCCGAGGGTTTCATGATGTCCCAAACCTCCAAGGTTCCCGCCCAGGCGGAAAAACTCTACAAGTTCATCTACAGCCGGGCCAATATGGAAAAATTTGTCAAGGACATTAAGGCTCCGGTGGGCGTTAACGGTGCGGTGAATACGGGCAATTCCTATCCCAAGCTGATTGAAGCGGTGGAGCTGATCAACAACACCAAGGCCTATCCCTGGTTTGACAATGCGGTGAACTTTAAGATCGCCGATGCCTTTATGCGGGGAGCCCAGTCGGTGGCTACCAACGATAAAACCATAGACCAGGTTCTGGCGGAAGTCCGGGCTGCAGTCCAGGTGGTCCGCAGCGAGGCTAAATAACATAAGAAGGAAAAACGGAATGAGGCAAAAATTACGGAAGGAATTAACCCCTTTGTTTTTTGTGTTGCCCTGTATGGTGGTGCTCATACTTTTTATTTATTACCCCCTGGTACAGAACATCATCTACAGCTTTTTCCGTTTTTCCGCCTTCTCCCCCTCCAAGCTGTTCATTGGCTTGGAGAATTATGGAAACATGGTAAGGGACCCGGTGGTGGGGATCGCCCTGCTCAACTGCCTCCGTTACGCGGTGGTGTCGGTCCTCTGTCAGGTTTGTTTTGCCCTGGTTCTGGCGGCTATCCTGGAAGACCAGGCCTTTAAAAAAACCGCCGTCTTTTTCAGAACCATCTTTTTTATTCCCATTGTTATTTCCATTTCTGTTATCTGCCTGCTCTTCGGCTTTATCTATAATCCCATGGACGGGATACTGAATAAGTTCCTTGAACTGGCGCATCTCCAATCCTGGACAAGGCCCTGGCTGGGGTCCGCCAAAACCGCTATCTGGGCTACCATCGCCGTTTCCCAATGGCAAAGTACCGGTTATGTGATGATGCTCTTTATTGTGTCGATCCAGAAAATTCCCGGCGAACTCTACGAGGCTGCGGAAATTGACGGGGCGGGAAAACTCCGCCGTTTTTTGGTGATTACCCTGCCCCAGGTTAGAGAAATGTTCTTTGTTACCTCGGTCATTACCGTGACCGGTTCCGTTCTGGTCTTTAACGAGCCCTATATACTCACCAAGGGGGGCGGCCCCGGAACCAGTTCGGTAACCATGGCGGTGTATATGTACCAGGCGGGTTTCTTAAAGGATATGATGGGCTATGCGGCTTCCCTGGCGGCGGTCATCTTTGCCATTTCCGCCGCCCTGGCCCTGGTTCAGCTGACCGCATTCCGGTCGGGAGAGGATTAAAATGAAGGAGATATTCCGCCGCCGGTACCGGCATGGACAGTTTGGTCCGGGGGAAATTGCGGTTTTTATCATGCTCTGCCTAGGGGTTGTGCTGGTGGCCTATCCCCTCTTCTGGGTGGTCATGTCCTCCCTTAAAACCACCGCCGCCATTTCTCTGGATGTATGGGCGCCCCCAAAGGTTCCCCAATGGCAGAACTACCTGAACGCCTGGAACCGGGGGGTATCGGGGTATTTTATCAACAGCCTGGTGGTTACCCTGTCCGCCATCGCCGGGGTGCTGGTCATATCTTCCCTCTGTGCATACGGCCTTGCCCGGTATCGGGCCCCCTGGCTTAAATATGCCCTTATCCTGGTTATGGGGGGGATGATGCTTAACCCCCAGGTCTGCCTTATTCCCCTCTACGGCCTTTTACGAACCTTAAGGATGCATAATACCTATTTTGCCCTGATCGTGCCCTATATCGCCTTTCGCCTCCCCCTGATCACCCTGCTTATCAGGACCTTTTTTCTGGCTACCCCCAAAGAAATTGAAGAATCTGCCACCCTGGACGGCTGTACGGATCTGCAAACCTTTGCCCATATCTTTATCCCCATGTCCCGGCCCATACTGCTGACGGGGACCATCCTGACCGCCTATTATGCCTGGAATGAATTCCTCTTTGCCATCATCTTTATCGATTCCAATAAGTGGCGGACCATCCCTGCGGGGCTTATGAGTTTCCGGGACGCTTTGCAGGTTGAATGGGGGCCTTTACTGGCGGGGATGACCATTTCCGCCCTGCCCATGATTATCTTCTTTATTTCGGTGCAGAAGTACTTTATCCGGGGCATGCTCTCCGGTTCTGTGAAAGGTTAGGGGAATGCCATGGAAAAACCGTTGAAATTTATCGCCCTGGGCGACAATGTGGTGGACTGTTATCTGGATCAGAAGCTGTATTATCCGGGGGGGAATGCGGTCAATGTGGCGGTAAACTGCGCCCGCCGGGGAGCCGCCCAAACAGCCTACATGGGGGTCTTTGGGAACGATCCTGAGGCGGACCACATCAAGGTCTGCCTGGACAAGGAAGGGGTGGACTGGAGCCGCTCCCGAAAAGTCTATGCCGCATCGGGACATCCGTCCGTTAATCTTAACGCCGATGGGGACCGGATCTTTGTAGGAGGGCCCAAGGATACGGCCCAACATATCTTTAGGATACGGCTTACGCCGCCGGACCTGGAGTATATCGGCCGCTTTGACCTGTGCCATACCAGCTGTTATTCCGGGATAGAACCGGAACTTCCCGCCCTGGCCAAGCTCTGTCCGGTTTCCTTTGACTTTTCCACGATTAATACCGAAGAATACATCAGCCGGACGGCCCCCTATTTACAGTTTGCCTTCTTTTCCGGTTCCGATCTGGACGAAAAATCCATAGATCGTATCATTTCCCAATGCCATGAACTGGGATGCGGAATTGTGGGGATTACCCTGGGTTCCCGTGGGGCCCTTTTTTCCCGGCAGGGGGAACGCTTCCGGCAGCCTATCAAACCGGTAGAAAAAATAGTAGATACCATGGGCGCCGGGGATAGTTTTATCGCCGGATTTCTGTTAGAATACCATAAAGCCCAGAATATGAGCGGAGCCTTGAATTTTGCGGCTTCCTGTGCTGCGGAAACCTGTGGTTTTCACGGTGGTTTTGGGTATCCCCATCCCTTTGAGGGTCTCTGATCTTTTTCATCTATGGTTTTGCAAGGAATAAATAAATCATGGTGTATCCGGATAAAGCAAGGTCTCTGCGGTTTAACAATGCGTCCCCCCTTTACGAACAGTTAAAACAGTCCATACTCCATGAGATCATGACCGACACCTATAAGTACGGTGAACGGCTGCCCAGTGAAACTGAATTATCCGAAAAATACGGGGTAAGCCGGATAACCGTGCGCCGGACCATTGCGGAACTGGTGGAAGGGGGCTATTTAAGCTCCCAACAGGGAAGGGGAACCTTTGTAAAGTACTACAAGAATCACCAGGAACTGCTGGCCTTTAATTCCTTTATTGACAACAGTACCATCTACCACCTGGAACGGAATATCCTCTCCAAGGAGTACATTGAGGCCGACGCCGCCCTGGGGGAAGCCCTGGATGTGCCCCAGGGAACCTCTATCATCAAACTGCGCCGGCTTTTTCTGGAGGGGGGCAGGCCTTATTCACTGGATACCGCCTATTTTCTGGATGAATTATACCCCGGCCTCTTTAAACTCCTTAAGGACAATATTTCCACCCTGGAGCTGCTCAATAGCCATTACCATACGAAGTTCTTTAAGGCCAATAAAAGCCTGGAGGCGATCCGGGCAGGGCAGGATGAAGCGGCTCTCCTGGACTGTGTTCCCGGCGAGCCCCTTTTTTCGGTGCATAAAACCTACTATGACCGGCTGGATCGTCCGGTGCATTATTCCCATTACCTAATCCTGGGCAACCGCTGTAAATATACCCTGACCGTAACCAACGACGATGCGGATACAAAGATTGTTTTCCGGTAGCCGACCGGGGTGACAACCTGATCCGAAAAAGGACACAGAATTTCCTACAAGTCAGCCGATACTACTGCCCCATCGCCGCTGCGTACTCCGCTTCGTAACGTTTAAGCTGGGGATTGTCGGGGGCCAGGGCCAGGGCTTGTTTGAGGTAGTAGACGGCGCGGCGTTCGTCATGGCGGCGGTGGTAGACCTCAAACATGGCGGTAAGGGAGGAGAGGTTACGGGGGTCTTCAAAGAGGCTGGAACGGAGGTCGTTCATGATCATATCTTCCTTGCTGCGGGTACGGCTCCGCAGATAATAATAACGGCTTTTTATTGCGCCCCCGGGAGCGCTTGTCAGGCAGGTTTCGATCATGCGGGATGCTTCATCCTTCCGGCCGGTGTCGATAAGAGCGGAAATATAAATAGTGATTGATTCATCATTTTGGGGGTCCCGTTCGTAGAGTTGCCGGGCATAGGAGAGAGCGGCGGTGTTGTTACCCAGGCCCCGCTCCACCGTATAGGCCAAAAGGAGAGTCTGGAAAGAGGGGCCGCTTTTCAGGAGCTCCGCAAGGTAACCCCGGGCTTCCTGCCAGTTTTCCCGGCGGACGGCATCCTGGACTGCCAGATCAATGACGCCCGATGCCCGGTCGGGGACGCTCATGAGTCTGCGAAGCAGTGCCCGGCCTTCGGTCTGGTCTTCGATCCGGCTTGATTCCATGAGGAGCCGGGCGGTGTACACCAAAGCTTCGGCATCCGCGGGGTTGTTTTCGGAAGAATTTCGCAGAAGGGAACGGAGGTAGTTCAGGGCGGCGTCCCGGTTCCGGTAACCTTCGGCCTGAACCCGCGCCCGGAGGAAAAGGTAGAGCCGGTTATTGGGGTTGACCGAAGCGTAAAGGTCCAGGGAAGGCAGGGCCTGGAGGAACTGTCCCTGCTCTACCAGGATATGGGCCCGCATGAGGATGAATTCCCCATCCCGGCTGTTCCGCTGGAGAATCTCCGCGATAGCGGGTTCTGCACGGCGCCAGTCCCTTGCCTGGTACCAGGCAAGGGCAAGCTGCCGCTTGATGGCGATATTATCGGGATAGTGGAGCACCAGCTCAGAGAGCATTCCAACGGATTCCTCTGTCTGCCCTTCCCGGCCCAGAATACGGGCAAAACCCAGGACGGCAGGGTAACATTCAGGGGAAAGCGCAAATGCTTTGCTGTAGGCCGCTTTTGCCTCGCTGAGCCGGCCGGACCTTTCGTATGCCATACCTAAAAAATAGGGGGCCAGCACAGAACCGCTGTTTAGTTCAGCGGCCCTTAACAGATCGGGCAGGGCAGAAAGAAACTGTTCCGCGGGGACGGAGGAGGGTTCCGAAAAGAAAATCAAAAACGGAAGCACATGTTCCAGGTAATCATTTGATCCGGAAGAAGGCGGGGTGTAGGTTGTAGAGCGAAGGATCCGGGCATACACATGGGTCTGGGGGATATCCAGGGTTGGGATCTGGGGGCGCATATCGGGGTAAAGCCGCTGGAACAGGGCAGCGTTGACGGCGTTCATGATCCGGCCGAATTCGGATGCGCCCAGTTCCCGGCTGCGGATAAGCTCCAGGGAGCGCAGAAGCGACGAGGGAATACCCGATTCGGTAAGGCTGCGGATTTCATCAGCCACACCGCTTCCGGGCCGGGGAACAGCAACCGAAGAGCTTTCCCCCGGAGACTGACCGGGCGCCGGTATCTGGAGGGGGACTTCCTTTACTTCTTCCTTCTTTGGTCCGGCAAAGCAGAGGGCCGCGGCAAAAAGAAAGAACCCGCAAAAAAGCAGGGGGAATGAATGTCTTGAATGGCTCATCGTCTAAGCTCTCCTGCATTGTATTTTGTACCAAGGGAGACCAGCACAAGGATGAGTCCCGCAAGGACAACTAAGAGGGGCCACCAGTTCAGGATGAACTGCCTAAAGGAAAAAGAAACCAGGTCAAGAGAAAAAACCATAAGTACCGACCCCAGGACCACAAAGGCAATGGCAGGAACCACATAGCTTGAGCGGAAAGCTCCGTAACGGTGCCAGCCTGCGGGGATAAGGGCAAGCCCGGAAAAAACCGAAATCAGGGGCCAATCACGGGAGAACGCAACGGGGAAAATTTTAAGGGCCGAAAGAAACAGGAAGAACCCTACCAGGAGAAAAAAGGCGGCGAAAAAAAGGTAAAGGGAACGCTTTTTAAGGCTGATGGCAAAAACCGCGCAGAGGGAGCCGAGGATCACAAAAAAGAAGGAGATCAATACGGATAACCGGGAACTGCCCACCATACTGCCCAAAAGAAAAGCAACCCCAAGAAACATGAGGAGAAGTCCGATAATAAAAACAAGCCGGGCGGAACTGCGGCGGGTTAATGGGGCCATATATATAATATATCGGAATATGGCGGCCTTGTCATCATAAGGAAACAGATGTTAGGATTCGAAATGCGCAGGTTTTATCTTTTTCTGCTTATCCCGGCCTTATTTGGCTGTTGCATGCTAAGCGGCTGCGGGGGAACCACCGAGCGCCCGCCCCGGATCGATCCCTATTACCTGAGCGGAACCAGGGAAAACCGGGAAAATCTTATTGAACTCTTTACCCTGCTGGCCGCAGAAACCGAAAGCAGGGAAAACCAATTCACCGTGATCCGGGAGATTGCCAATAACTATGTCCGGCAAAAGGAATACCCCCGGCTTATCAATTTCCTCAGTATGCGGACCAATAATTTCCCCGACGACCCCTATAACGCCTACTATCTTTTGATGATCGCCTACGCCTATATGCAGGAAGATGCGGATGCCGTGGCAGCCCTCTATTTTGATATCATCCTCAAGAACTATCCTGATTTGACCGTTCTGGGGGAATCAATCCACCTGGCCTGCCTGAATCAGCTTATCGGCCTCTCGGATAACAGCGAACAGCTGGTATGGTATTACCATGAACTGATCTCCCGCTTTTCCGACCGGATAGATCTGGGCTCCGCCTATTTCATGCTGGCCCGCTCTTATGAGCGGATTGGGGACTGGAACGGGGCCATCCAGGCCTATACCCAATACCTGCCCTGGCAGGGGACCATCATCCAGGGCTTCCCCAATGCGGATACCTACGCAAAGCAGCTGGTGGATTTTAACAATTCCCCCAAGAACTGGACCTTTGAAAACATCAATGTTCTGGTGGACGCTATCAAGGCGGCCCTGGACGGGGGCAGCAGCAGCCGGCTCCGGCAATACCAGGCCAAGGTAAACTTTTTTGCCCGGTCCTGGGAGCAGGAAGAAACCGACGATTCGGGGATGGCGGAATTCAGCCTCCCGGACTTTATGCGGGGCAACCGGATCTCCTATGCGGATCATCTCGACGCCGGTTCCAACGCCAATGAGGCCTATTTACGTACCTGGGGCTGGTCCCAGTACATTTCCACCTGGTATTTCTACTTCAGAAAAGTCAACTTTCCCTTGGACCCGGAAATCCACGGCCACTGGGAATGGGCGGGGGTCTATTATGGAGAAAAATTTTAACAATGGAGAATAAAGATGAAGATTAACCACAGAGGGCACAGAGGAGGCACAGAGGACACAGAGAGGAAAGGAAGATATAATTCCT
Source organism: Spirochaetia bacterium (assembly GCA_026002045.1). Taxonomy (GTDB): domain Bacteria; phylum Spirochaetota; class Spirochaetia; order Treponematales; family Breznakiellaceae; genus BNUT01. The sequence goes on from BOAV01000065.1 coordinate 11,480, forward strand.
TTGCCTTCCCTCTGTGTCCTCTGTGGTTTTCCCTCTGTGTCCTCTGTGGTTTTTCTTTTGTGACGGCAGCACTACACGCCCAGACGGACATCTCCCGGCCCTTGCGGCAGGTGCAGTTCCGCATGGCGGATCATCCTGCATCCCGCAACATGCTCCCCGCTCCCAATGAAGCGGATCTTTCCTCAACCCTTCGATCTTTCACCGGCAGTTCCCTCCTCACCCCCCACGCCATGGAGCAGGCCCTGACCCAGCAGTACATCCGCCAGTACTCAAGCCGGGGAGGCATCGAATGGCTTAACGCGGTGATGCGCCGGGGAAGTCCCTACCTCAGCTTTATCAGGAAGGAGATTGAAGAGCGGGGGCTGCCGCCGGAGCTGCTCTATTTGCCGGTGATCGAGTCGGGGTATCTTCCCACGGCGGTGAGCAAGTCCGGCGCAATGGGGCTCTGGCAGTTCATGAAGAACAGCATCGGCGGCTATGACATAAAAATCAACGACTGGGTGGATGAACGGCGGGATTTCTGGAAGGCTACCCAGGGGGCCCTGCGGAAACTGGAAGACAACTACCGGGCACTGGAGGACTGGCCACTGGCGCTGGCGGCCTATAACGCGGGCCTGGGGGGGGTCAGCCGGGTAGTAAAGCAGACCGGCGTTCAGGACTATTGGACCCTTTCGGAAAAAAAGGCCCTTAAAGAGGAGACCATCCACTATGTGCCCAAACTTTTGGCGGTGGCCCATATCATGAGCCACCCCCGGCAATACGGGGCGGACGCCTGGCCGGAAGAGGCCCCGGACTGGACCCGGATTCCCCTGGGAAAGCCGGTGGACCTGACAATCCTGGCGGCACAGGCGGGGATCGACATCGGCCTTTTAAAAAGCGGAAATGCGGAACTGAACTACAATATCACCCCCCCGGACGCCTCATGGCAGCTTAAAATCCCCGCCGAAAGCGCCCTCGCAGTGGCGGCGGTCCTGGATCGGAAGGACATACAGCTCACCAAAAACTATCTTCATACCATACACTACGGGGATACCCTTTCCGCCCTGGCCCTGCATTACGGTATTTCAGTGGATCTTATCCAGAACGCCAATCCGGGGCTCCGGAATCAGTATCTCCAAATCGGGAAGCCCATCCTGATCCCCGCCTTCAAGGATGTGGGTCCCTATCAGGGAGAACAGAGCGCCGGGAGCAATTCCGCCGGAAACAGTTCCTTTAATGGAATCCATTTGGTAAAACAGGGAGAAACCCTTTGGGGCATCGCCCTGGCCTATGGCATTGACCCGGGAACCCTGGCCCAGGCAAACAACATGGACCTCAATGGCACCCTGAGCGTAGGGAGAAACCTTAAAGTGCCGATAATAGGAAATGATGAGTAAATTGAAAATAAACCGAGGCAGTTCCAAAATGTCAGATTTTGGAACTGCAACCTTAGATTTAAGGGGAAAAGCGGACTTTAGACCGCTTTTCCAAGAGCCGGTTCCAAAACTAACCGAGTTTTGGAACCGGCTCATCCATCATAACGCCCTCTGCGTTTATTTCTTTCTTATGACAGCGGTGATATATGGGCAGACGAAGATCGATATTTCGGGGACCGTTGAATGGGACAGGATGGAGATCAATGCGGCGGTTTCCCTGGATCTGGCTTCGGCAAATATCAGGCTCCCCACGGGGCGGACCCAGGGGGAAGAACTTATCGGCGCCGAATATATTGCGCTGATACGGCCCCATATACTTTCCATCCCCGTGGATTCATCCCTTACCATTGAAGATTATATTGAGGCGGGCAATTTTTCCCTGCTCCGGGCCGAGGGGCTTGCCCTGTCCGCCCGGGCGGTACCCCCCAGCCTTTCCCCGGATTTTACAAAACTTAAAGCGCAGTATACCATCAGTATTGCGGGGATCAGCGCGGAATTTATCCGCCACACAAGGCCCGCGGAGACGCGGCGTGTCCTTATCCCTGCGCCGACAACTTCCTATACGGGGATCATCATCATGGCCGCAGAGGAACTTCCGGTCCACGGGATGAAAGCGCTCTCCCTCACCCTCCCCTGCCTCTTCCCAAAAATCTGGGACACCGACATGAACCTTATCTATGAACGGAATATGCTGGAAGTACAAAACCCGCGCAGCCCCATGGTCCGTTATGCCGCCGCAGAGGGGATATTCCGCCCTACCCCTTCGGGATTATCCCCGGAACTGAGCGCCCTGGTGGGAGACAAGCCCCTGCGGATCATCGCACGGGGGGTCTTTGGGAAACGCCCCACGGACCCCATCATCGACCGGGAAGACGCCCTGACCATTATTTCATCCGAAGAAAACCGCCGGCTCCTCCGGGAAGGCAAAGTGGTAATTGTCCTCAACGATGAGGTATTACAGGACGAATTTTAATCGATCCATGGTTCTTGACTTTCCCTTTTTCACCCTGGAATACTCAGGAGGCGGCTTTGTCCGCAAAATCCCCGCCGGGGCAAAAGCGCTGGGGGATAATCTTTTCAGGCAGAACAACAGGGTATGGAAACTTTCCGCAGAGGACGCAAAAACGCTTCCGGAATACATCCGGGGGAAGGGGCTCCTCGCACTGGTAAAC
>BOAV01000066.1 GCA_026002045.1 Spirochaetia bacterium
CTTTGCCGGTTTCATCGGGAACGGTTTCACGGTAGATTGTTTGTAAGTCACCGTCAATTTTCCGATATTCATCCGAAAAATAATTAACCCTTCTCGGAAATTCATACCGTTCTATTAAACGTTCCTTTTCCGCGCCTGTTATTTCTTCCAGTTTAGAGTTGCCACCCACATAGGGTACTTCGTAATAATTTTGCGCATAAAGCACAGAGCTAAATAAAGCAAATATCAATAGAACTAAATATTTCATTTTCAATTCTCCCAATTTATAACAATTGCATTATATAAGTAATTTTTTATATTGTCAATGTTTTATATTTATTTTCAACTAAGTTTAGGGCAAATTGCACATAACGTATGTTATGCGAAGTTGGGCCGTACCTTATATACATTTTATATCAATTTTATTTTTTTCAATTAAAAAACGCAAAATGCGGAGCATTTTGCAAGACTTGTTTAAGAACCAACCGGGTTCTTAAACAAGTCCAATATACAAACAAATTCTTTACCGGGAATTTTTATATAAAATATTTTTTCTTCCATGTGTTTTATATTATCGCAATTGTCATTTAATAGAGTTGTTCAATAACTTCAGTTATTGAACAACTTCCACTGAAAAATGCAAAATGCGTAGCATTTTGCGAGACTTGTGAGAGAACCAACCGGGTTCTCGAACAAGTCCAATGTCAATTGGAATTTCACGACAAACGCATGAAATTCTATCTTAATCAGTGAAAATCCGTGAATAATTTTTTTCATGCGTTTGTCGTGATTGGAATTTTACCAAGAAAATATTTTTTATTGTTATTCAAAAAATCTTGGGCACAATTGCGCATAACTCCCCCTTATCAAGGGGAGCCACAAGGCGTCTGGTGCAACATCATAAACTTAAGAAAAAAGAAACTACTGACCACACGGACAACACGGACTTTTGATTGGAAGGCGTTGGTTCATACCCCGGAGCTTGCTCTGCTGTTCTTCATTCACTTTCTATATAATCTTGCAAATTATTTCCTAGTAAATATGCGTACTTTCTATCATTTTATTCATTTTTTTGGCGTGCTTTTATTGACGGCTTGAAAAATTTGCGCTATGATATAGTTATCCAGTTTGGAAAAAAGTCGAATCCCTTTCTTTGGACTAAGCCATGCAGTATTTTGATACTCACGCCCACCTGGGCCTCATTGTTGATGACCCTATTGAGCAGCTCATTGTTATTCAGGAAGCCCGCCAGGCTTCGGTCTCCCGGATCGTGTCTATTTGCAATAGCCTCCATGATTTTGTCACGGTTTACGATAATCTCAAATCCGCCGCCAATGTGTACCATGCGGTGGGGGTGAGCCCCTCGGAGGTGCAGAACCCCGGCAAGGACTGGGCCCAGATCATCGAGCAGAGCCTCCAACTGCCCCGGGTGGTCGCCGTGGGGGAGATCGGCCTGGACTATTACCGCAAATTTGGGGACAAAAACTCCCAGATTGAGCTTTTTATCACCCAGTTGGACATGGCTACCAAGCTCAACATGCCGGTGATCATCCATAACCGGGATGCGGGCCACGATGTACTGGATATTCTCCGGGATCGGCTGCCCCCCAAGGGTGGGGTGCTCCACTGCTACTCCGAAGACGCCGAATATGCCAAAAATGCCCTCAAGCTGAACCTCTACTTCTCCTTTGCGGGGAATCTGACCTACCGGAATGCCCGGAATCTCCACGAGACCATCAAAGTTCTGCCCCTGGACCGTATCCTTATTGAGTCCGAAAGCCCCTTCATGGTCCCCGCGGACTACCGGGGCAAGCGGAACATGCCCAAGTACCTCCCCATGACCGCCCGTTTCCTTGCGGAAATGCTGGACATGGACGATGAGGCCCTGTCCGCACAGCTCTGGGAGAATTCGAACCGGTTTTTGGGGCTGCCGACGGATTAAGTGGGACTGGTGGTATGGGGGTATTAGCGCATCGACCCCGGTAGATGGAGCCGCTTCGGGCACGTACCGGGTCGTACGGGGGGGCGGTTGGCACTACAATGCGATCTACTGCGGGGTGTCCTACCGTAGCTACTACTACCCTGTCGACTGGCTCAACGACGTCGGTTTCCGTGTTGTGTGCCCCTGAGTTCCGCAATTTTCGGGGGCTGTACGGAGCGAAGGCTGTAGAGAAGCCGCTTGCGCGGTATACAGGGCAGCGGACCAGAGGTCCGATTTTGGGTGTGGCTTTTTTGTGGCGTTTGCGGTATTGTGAATGTATGGACGATGGTGTTGAATTCAACCAAGCGGCATTCCGACACCACATCAGTGTGGATGATATACGTTGGGCAGTAGAGCACCCACTTTATGAAGATCTTTTGGAAGGCTACCTGAACAAATATCTGGTCATTGGTTATGATACCAAGCGGCGCTTGCTTGAAATTATGTATAATCGTATTGATGACAATACTGTCAACGTATTTCATGCGATGAAATGCACAACGAAATATCTCCCATTAGTGGGATTTTAGGGGGTAAAGATGGCACGTATGACCGAAGAAGAAGCGTGGGCATTGGACGACGAGGTAACCCGGAACCCGCCCAATGTTGTAGGTAAGCAAGGCGGTTTTTTCACCGAAAGAACTCGCTTGCGCGAGGGAGGGGACCGCATGGTAATTCTTGACCAATTCTCGGCGGGTTACATTAAATCTGCCGCAGAAGCCGAACACAAAACCCCCGCCGAAATCATCGGCGAACTGGTGCGCAAAGAGTTACAGACAGCCGTATAACGCAGGCAGGAAACACAAAGGCGCCTGACACCAAAAACGCCTGGAGCAAGTACACCCATCCTACGCTACATATAGCGGAACCATATAGATAAAGCGCTCCCCTACAGCCAGAAACCTCGGCCTCTCGCACGAGAGGCTTTTTTGCTTGATGGTAGCAGATGGCAGCTATATACTATCAAACAAATGCTCCGGAAACTTCAGCAAGCCGGGCGGGGCTTTTTATATATAGGCATAATTGAGGAATTTTTCGCAGCCCCTCACCTTATCGAGTGGTATGACCGGGTACATTCCACTTATGGAAATAACCGGTGGGTTGTCGCCATGGGCTGATATACGTGATGGTATAATCCCGATATTCTTTAAAACAATTGAAATTGAAGATGAATTTATACCACCCTGTAAATATTGGCTCCCTTGAACTCTCCGGCAACATCTTCCTTGCCCCCGTTGCGGGGTATACCGGGCGGGCCTACCGGTCGATCTGTGTTGATGAGGGGGCGGATTTTGGCTTTACGGAACTTGTTTCCGCTGAATCGGTCATCCGCGGCCGGCCCGACATGAAGGGCGAGGAGGATCCGTCCCCGGTGAGCGTTCTGCTCCGCCGGGCGGATAATGAAAAATGCTATGGGGTTCAGCTTTTTGGGGCGGAACCGGAGCGGATGGCGGCGGGGGCAGCGCTGTTGGCCCGGTGGAAGCCCGATGTGGTGGACATAAACGGCGGCTGTCCGGTGCCCAAGGTGATTAAAACCGGGGCGGGTTCTGCGCTGATGAAGGAGAGCGACAATTTGGGCCGGGTGGTGGAGGCGGTGGTCCGCGCTTCACGGGAACACCTGGGGGGTGTCCCGGTGACGATTAAAATTCGATCCGGCTGGGACAGTAATTCCATCAATTACCGGGAATGTGCCCGGATTGCCGTGGAGGCGGGGGCGGCCATGGTGAGCCTCCACCCCCGGACACGGGCCCAGGGCTACGGCGGCAAAAGCGACTGGTCCCTGATTGCGGACCTGGCCTCCAGGCTGCCGGTCCCGGTGACCGGTTCCGGGGATCTTTACATCCCGGAGGACGCGGAGCGAATGTTCCGGGAAACCGGCTGCGCCGCAGTGATGTTCGCCCGCGGGGCCATGGGAAACCCCTTCATCTTTTCAACTACACGCGCCTTTCTTACCACCGGTTCCTATGAGCCGCCCGATGCGGCGCAGCGGATCGCCATGGGATTCCGGCACCTGGAACGGCTTGCCGCGGATATTGGGGAACGGGCCGCCTGTCTTGAAATGCGGAAACATTTCTGCGCCTACACCAAGGGTTCCAGGGGAACCCAGGGTTCCAAGGGTGGGGCCGGTCTGCGGAACAAACTGGTCCATGCGGCAAGCATTGAGGACTACCGGCTTTTGCTGCATGATATGCCTTAAGGAAGGATTGCCGTGCGATTTTCAGTATGTATTGATGCGGTGTTCAAGGGCCTGGATCAGGACGCCGCACTTGAGGGGGTCAAGGCCGCAGGCTTTTTGGCCTATGAATTTTGGGGCTGGTGGGACCGGGATATTGAGGGCCTGCGTAAAAAAGCGGATGCCCTGGGACTCAGCTGCGCCGCCTTCTGCACCCGCTTTATCAGCTTGACCGATCCCGGCCTGCGCCCGGCTTACCTTGAGGGGCTGAGGGAATCCATTGCCGTTGCAAAAAAGCTGGGCAACAAGATACTGATTTCCCAGGTGGGAAGCGATACCGGGGCGGTACGGACCTTCCAGCATAAATCCGCCATAGCGGGGCTTCGGGCGGCGGCGCCCCTGCTTGAGGAAAGCGGCGTCACCCTGCTGATAGAACCCCTGAACGGCCGTATCGATCATATCGGTACCTTTCTGGAATCTTCCGACGAGGGCTTTGAACTGGTTGAAGAAGCGGGGAGCAAAAACATCAAGCTCCTCTTTGACATCTACCACCAGCAGATTACCGAAGGGGATATCATCCGCCGCGTCACGGCGAATATTTCCCGGATTGGACATCTTCATACGGCGGGGACTCCCGGCAGACACGAACTTTTTACCGGGGAACTTGATTACCGGAATATCTTCAAAGCGATAGACAAAGCGGGCTATTCGGGTTTTACGGGGCTGGAATATTTTCCCCAGGAGGATGCTGTGACAGGACTCAAACAGATTCGGGGCTATCAGTCTTGTTGACCAGCGGTCCCAGGAATCGTATCTTTGTATGATGAATCCCCTAAGGCGGCCTTTTCGCTACCGTTACGACAGCGTGATATTCTACATCATTGGCCTGAATATTCTGGTGTTTCTGGCGGAACAGGTTTTCGGCCAGCGGCTGGTCTCAACCTACCTCGCCATGATCCCCGCCGCGGTAATTACCAGGGGCTGGGTCTGGACCTTCATCTCCTACATGTTTGTCCATGACGGGTTCAGCCACATCTTTTTCAATATGTTTGCCCTCTTTGTTTTCGGCGCCCAGGTGGAGCGGCAAATGGGGAGCAAAGAATTCCTCCTCTTCTACTTTGTCACCGGCGCACTGGCCGGGGTGTTTTCATTCATCGTCTATTACTTTACCGGCGCCTATTGGGTTGCCCTCATGGGTGCATCGGGGGCCATCTTTGCGGTCCAGCTCGCCTATGCAATCTTCTTCCCCGATTCGATCATCCACCTCTGGGGCATCCTCCCCCTCCGCGCCCCGGTAATGGTCCTGGGCTTTACCGCCCTGGAACTGATCTTCTCCGTCACCGGCTTCGCCAACAAGGTGGCGCATTTTACCCACCTCGCAGGCTTCGGCTTCGCCTGGCTCTATTTTTTAATCCGCTTCAGGATAAATCCGGTGCGGGCGTGGAAGAGAAGATAGGGCGATATTGATAATACCCTTCATTTCTTACTATTTTTTCGTTATACTGTGATTATGTCTGAGCCAGCCCCTCTCTACCTAATTGACGCCTACGGCCTAATCTATCGTTCCTATTTTGCCTTTCTTTCCCACCCCCTGCGGAACCCGGCGGGGCGGAATGTGTCCGCCCTTTTCGGTTTTGCCCGCACGGTGGTAACCCTTCTGGACGAGGGGGCTCCTGCCGCAGATGCCGGCGGAAAACTCCGGGACAAGCCGGGGCGGCCCCTGCGGCTGGCGGCAATCTTCGATTCCCGTACCCCCACTTTCCGGCACAAAATGTATGCCGAATACAAGGCCACCCGGCAGAAGGCCCCTGAGGACCTCCACGATCAGGTGCCTTTGGTGGAGGAGGTTCTTGCGGCGTTGGGGGTCCCCGCACTGCGGGCCGATGGCTTTGAGGCGGATGATATCATCGCCACCCTGGCGAAAAAGTGCCAGGCCGAAAATCGGCAGTGTTACATCCTTTCCTCCGACAAGGACCTGTTGCAGCTCGTGGGCAATGGGACCTGGGAACTGCGGCCCCTCAAGTCTCCACGGGGGGACTCTCCGGCCGGCGGCGGTATGGGCGGCCTGCCCCTGGAACTGGTTGGCCCAAACGAAGTCAAGGCCGAGTGGGGGGTGGCCCCTGAAAAGGTGCTGGATCTCCTCTCCCTGACCGGGGACGCTTCCGACAATGTGCCCGGCGTGAAAGGGGTGGGGGAAAAGACCGCGGTAAAGCTCATGGCCCGTTACGGTTCCCTGGACGAAATTTTCAAAAACATTGCCGGTATCGAGGGCGCAGTGGGGAAGAAACTCGCCGAAGGCAAGGAAAGCGCCTATTTTTCCAAAAAACTCATCACCCTGGAATGTGAGGTGCCCCTGCCGGTCAAAAACATCGAAGAACTTTCCATCGAAAACATCAACCGTTCCGCCGGGGCTGAGGTGCTCATGCGGGAAGGGGTGATCCAAATCGCCCGGAAACTGGACCGGGCTGCCGCTAATGGCGGAACTGCGGGCGGCGGAGCCGGTACCGGTGCGGTGGATAATGGCGGCAATACCGATGGCGATTCTCAGGCCGGCGGCTTTGCTTCCCATTCGTCGTTTTCTGTACCGGCGGACCCGGCGCTGCTTGGGGAGGGGGTTTACAAGACGGTTCTGGACTTGGCGGAGCTGAAAAATCTGCTGGCCGCAGGCCGGAAGCAGGGCTTTTTGGCCCTGGACTTCGAGACCGATTCCCTTGACGCCTGGAACGCCCGGCCCATCGGCATATCGTTGGCGCTTAAGCCAAAAGAAGGTTTCTATGTGCCGGTGGCAGCCCATCAGGGAAGCGCCCCCTTCCTCGATCCCGAAAAGGTGAAGGAACTCCTTGCGCCCCTGCTTGCGGACCCCGCCATGACCATCGCCGCCCATAACGCCAAGTACGATTACAAGGTAAGCCGGGGCTGGGGCATTGAAAAGTGGCGATGCAAGATCTGGGACACCATGGTGGCCGCCTGGCTTGCCGACCCGGAACGGAACAACTATTCCCTGGATTCCCTGGCGACTTATCATCTTGAATATACCCCGGTGGCCTATAAAGACATCGTGCCCAAGGGTATTACCTTCGATGTGGTGTCCCTGGAGACCGCCACCCGCTATTCCGCCGAGGATGCGGATCTCTGCATCAGGATGAAGCAGTATCTGGAGCCCAGGCTCAAGGCGGCGGAGGCCACGGGCCTTTTTGAAAATCTGGAAATGCCCCTGCTCCCGATCCTTGCGGAGATGGAAGGGCTCGGCATCAAAATTGAGCCCAAGGTTTTAAAGGATTTCGGTGTCGAATTATCAACGGAACTGGGGCAGATTCAGGGTAAGATTTATACAACGGTGGGCCATGAATTCAACATCGCATCCACCAAGCAGTTACAGGAAGTGCTTTTTACCGAGCGGAAGCTCAAGCCCGGCAAAAAAACCAAGACCGGCTACTCCACCGATGTGGCGGTTCTGGAGGAACTTGCCCGCGAGGACCCGGTGCCCGCGCTGATCCTGCGCCACCGGACTTTGGCGAAGCTCAAGTCCACCTACGTTGATACCCTGGCGGACCAGGCCGACCGGAACGGGCGGCTCCACACCAACTTTGTGCAGACCGGCACCGCCACGGGCCGCCTTTCCAGCCGGGAGCCCAACCTGCAAAACATCCCCATCAGGGACGAGGAGGGCCGCCGTATTCGGGAGGCCTTTATCGCCAGGCCGGGCTGCGTGCTTATCAGCGCCGACTATAGCCAGATTGAGCTGGTGGTGCTGGCCCATCTTTCGGAGGACGAAAATCTGCTCGCCGCTTTTACGGATGGCAAGGATGTCCACGCCCGTACCGCCGCCCTGATCTTCGGTATCGACGAAAAGGACGTACACGCCGACCAGCGCCGCATCGCCAAGACCATCAACTTTGGGGTGATGTACGGCATGAGCGCCTTCCGACTTGCCAATGAACTCTCCATCTCCCGCACCGATGCCGCGGCCTTTATCGAAGCCTATTTTAAGACCTATTCGGGCATCCGCCGGTTTATCGAAGAACTGATCGCGAAAACTGAAAAGACCGGCTACGCCTCCACAATTTTCGGCAGGCGCCGCTACATTCAGGCCATCAACTCCCGGAACAAGACCGAAAAGGCCGGCGCGGAGCGGATGGCGGTGAACACCCCCATCCAGGGCTCCGCCGCGGATATCGTCAAAACCGCCATGCTGAATCTGGACAAGGCCCTTGCCGCGTCAGGCAGCCCCGCCCGGCTCCTTTTGCAAGTTCACGATGAACTCATCCTGGAATGCCCCAGGGACGCCGCCGCAGATACGGCGAAGCTGGTGCAGGAAGTGATGGAAAAGGCCGTCACCCTGAAAATCCCCCTGCGGGTCAGTGTGGAAACGGGCAAGCGCTGGGGGGATTTTCATTAATATTTTTCAAAAATAAAACGCAGTATTTTGCTTGTTAAGTCGGTTAATACGCAGTATAATGCGTATTAAGATGAATGACGTATTACAGAAGAATATCAATTTACCCATACCGGTTATCGGCGCGGTACGTAAGTTGGGCCAGGATATGGGCGATGCCCGCAGGCGTCGGCGCATTACCATGGCCCTAATGGCGGAACGGGCAGGGATCGCGGTGAACACCTTGGCGAAAATCGAGAAGGGCGATCCCGGTGCGTCCATGGCGGCATATGCCTCGGTGTTGTTTGTTCTGGGCTTAACCGAGGGGCTGCGGGATTTAGCGGACGCCGCCAGGGATAGTACCGGGCGTATGCTGGAAGAGGAAAATCTGCCCCAACGGGTCCGCTATCCGCGGAAGGACTAGATGGACAGTCAAAAAATCTACGTGTACCTTTCCCTTGATACCCAGGATGTGCCCGTGGGCGCCCTGTACTTCCATTCCCGGAACGGGCGGGAGAGCGCCTCCTTTGAATACGCCCCCGAATGGTTGGCTTCCCCCGAGCGGTTTGCCCTGGAACCGGGCTTGCAGTTGACCGGGGGGAGTTTTCATACCCGGCAGGGGCTCGCCCTGTTCGGCGCGCTGGGAGATTCCGCCCCGGACCGCTGGGGCCGGATATTGATGCGCCGCAGCGAGGAGCGGCGGGCAAGGGGCGCTGGCGCCCACGGTGACGGCAATTGCGGTCCGGCCCGGACTCTGACGGAACTGGACTATCTTCTGGGGATAAACGACGATGCCCGGCAGGGGGCGCTGCGGTTCCGCGAAACCCCGGAAGGGCCCTTTTTATCACCCAGGGACAAAAGCGCCATCCCGCCCCTGTTCGCCCTGCCGAAACTGCTTTCCGCCTCCGAAAGTTTTCTCGATTCCAATGAAAGTGATGAGGACCTCAAACTGCTCCTGGCCCCAGGCTCGTCTTTGGGCGGGGCCCGGCCCAAGGCATCGGTGTATGACCGGGACGGCTCCCTGGCTATCGCCAAATTTCCCCGGAAGGATGACGAATTCAACGCCGTCCTCTGGGAAGCTCTGGCCTTCAGCCTCGCGGCCAATGCGGGGATCGCCGTGCCGGTCTGGCGGCTGGAACAGGTACTGGATAAGCCGGTGCTGATCGTCAAACGCTTTGACCGCCGCTTTCAGACCCGCATCCCCTTTCTCTCCGCCATGAGTATGCTGGAGGCCCAGGATAACGAGCAGCACAGCTATCTGGAGATCGCCTACGCCCTTGCCCGGCACGGCGCGGCCCCGGAAAAGGATCTGGCGGAACTGTGGCGGCGGATCGTCTTCAATATCCTGATCGCCAACACCGACGACCATCTGCGAAACCACGGCTTCCTCTACGAACGCCCCAAGGGCTGGCGGCTCTCCCCGGCCTACGACATGAATCCCACCCCCCTTTCCCTGGGAAAGCGGATTTTATCCACCGCCATAGACCTTACTTCCCGGGAAGCGTCTCTGGATACGGCCCTGTCGGTGATCGCCGATTTCAGGCTGCGGAAAGGCGAGGCGGAGGGGATTATCCAAACCGTAACGGATGCGATTAAGCCCTGGAAGGAGCGCGCCCGGAATCTGGGGCTTGACCGCACCGAGATAGAACGGATGAGTACGGCCTTTGAGTATCGTTGATAGAGCATTGTTCTTGACTCTTGTTGGTTACTATGCAAATGTATAGCAGATTTATGAAAAAAAATAATACACAAGTTGATCCGACTGACCGGATCGGGACCGCACGGATCAGCAAATTGCTGTTCGACTTTTCCATACCCGCGATTGTCGGGATGGTGGTAAACGCGATCTACAATATCGTGGATCGCATTTATGTGGGACAGATGTCAAATGGCGACCTGGGGATTGCGGGGATAACCATCGCCATGCCCCTGATGATCATTCTGCAGGCATCGTCCATGCTGATCGGGGTGGGGGCCAATTCCCTGTTCTCAATACGCCTGGGGGAGGGCCGCCGTGATGTGGTTGAAAAGATCATGGGCCATGCCTTTGCATTGCTCTTTATCATTCCTGGTATCGTAGTAACACTGTTACTGATTTTTACAGACCGGCTTCTCATCGATATATTGGGCACGAGCGAGACGGTTTTCCCCTATGCAAAAACATATCTGCGGATAATTCTCTACGGCGGAATTTTCAGCGCCATGGGGCCGGGGATCAATCACTTCATCAGATCCGACGGGCACCCCCGGACATCCATGCTGACACAAATCCTCGGCGCGGTGGTTAATATCATTTTGGACCCCATTTTTATTTTTGGCTTTGGCCTGGGTATTGCGGGGGCCGCCTGGGCAACGATTATTTCACAGTTTATTTCCTTTGTGTGGGTTATATACTATTTCAATTCCCGGCATACCAAACTCCGTTTCCGTATCCGGGACATGAAGCCGGAACTAAATCTTATCCTGAAAATTATAGCCATCGGTTTTGCGCCCTTCTCCATGCAGCTTGCCATCGGGCTGGTCAATATTATTTTGAACCGGGCGCTGTTCCAATACGGCGGGGACGTGGCGGTTTCCGCCATGGGAATTGTCTACAGTATTATGGTGATGATCTTCATGCCCCTCCAGGGATTGAACCAGGGAGTGCAGCCCATCATCGGCTATAACTACGGGGCGAAAAAATACGGCCGTGTTTTAAGCGCCTATAAACTGGCGGTTGTTTCGGGGACCGTCTTTGTAGCGATGGGTTTTCTGGTGGTGCAGCTTTTCCCGCGTTTCTTTATCGCCCTATTCCGCAATGAGCAGGGGCCGCTTATGGAAATGGGGAGAAGCGCATTGCGGATCTGTACGATCTTTCTGCCCTTTCTCGCTTTCCAGATTATCTCTTCCAACTATTTCCAGGCCATCGGGAAACCGGTGCAGGGATCGGTTTTGAGTTTATCCCGGCAGATACTTTTTTATATCCCCCTGTTATTGATTCTTCCCCGGTTCTTCGGCATATACGGCGTTTATTCCGCCATGCCCTCTGCGGATAGCCTGGCAATAATACTTTCAGCAATTGTTATGGGCCGGGAAATAAAGCGGCTTAAATCATTGGGTGCAACAAAACAGTAATACCGGAGAGTATGAATTGCGTTCAGAAACAGAAATGATGGAACTGATCCTCTCTGTTGCCAAAAATGATGAGCGGGTCCGTGCAGTATTTCTAAACGGGTCACGGGCCAATGTGAATGCGCCGAAGGACCGGTTTCAGGATTACGATATTGTCTATCTGGTTACCGAAATGGATTCCTTTATTAAGGACCGGCATTGGGTCGATGCGTTCGGGAAACGGATCATTATGCAGGAGCCGGAAGCAATGGCATTGTTTCCCCCGGAACACCCCGGCCGGTATGCGCGGCTCATGCTTTTTGAAGACCGTAACCGTATTGATCTGAGTATGCGGTTGATAAAGGATCTGGACACATATCTGAAAGAGGATAAGCTCACCGTTATGCTGTTGGACAAGGATAAAAGAATTGCGCCCCTGCCGCCGCCAAGTGATGAGGATTATCGTGTAAAGAGACCATCGGCGGAATACTTCGATGACTGCTGTAATGAGTTCTGGTGGGTTTCCACTTACGTGATCAAGGGCCTGTACCGGAAAGAATTTTTTTATGCGGCGGAACATCTGAACGGAAATGTACGACCAGAGCTGCTGCGGATGTTATCGTGGAAAGTTGGAATTGAGACTGAATTTTCGGTGAGCGTGGGAAAGGCATACAAATATCTGGACAAATATATTTCCGCGGACACCCGGGAGCAGCTTTTAAAGACTTATCAAAATGACAGTGCAGAACATCTCATGCAGGCATTGTTGGAATGTCAGGATTTATTCCGGAAGACTTCGCGGTTTGTAGCAAAGGAATTTGGGTTTGTCTATCCTGATTATGATGAAAAGGTAAGTGCATATCTTACAAATGGTTAACCGGGGCACTTGCCCTTTTTTCCGCCCTGTGCTATATTTCCCCTAATGAATAGAGTCGCCTTGAAGAAAGATAACTGCGCCGCACATAGCCGCCGCCCGGTAAAAATCGGACGCTGCCCGGTGTTCATTGCTATTGAATTTTTGAAACCGCCCTTTGGGCGGTTTTTTTTTGCATATTGAGGGGGAAACATGCTCAAAGGACGTTCGATGATAGAATGGGGGGCTTACAATGCTTGAAGGGCGTTCGCTGATAGAACCGGGGAACTTCACGATTGAGGAGATGGACGCTCTCTTCAATTTGGCGGAACGGATTGAGGAAGACCCGGCTTACCTGCGGGAAAGCTGCCGGGGAAGGCTTTTGGCGACCCTCTTCTTTGA
Source organism: Spirochaetia bacterium (assembly GCA_026002045.1). GTDB lineage: Bacteria > Spirochaetota > Spirochaetia > Treponematales > Breznakiellaceae > BNUT01. The sequence goes on from BOAV01000066.1 coordinate 12,854, forward strand.
ACCCAGCACCCGGACCCGTCTGAGTTTTGAAGCGGCGATGCAGCGCCTGGGGGGAAGCTGCCTGGGCTTTGCGGACCCCGGTTCCAGTTCTGCCTCCAAGGGGGAGAGCCTCGCGGACACTATCAGGATGGCCGCAAGCTACGCCGACGCCATCGTCATGCGGAACCCCAAAGAAGGGGCGGCCCTGCTGGCATCCCGGTATTCTCCGGTGCCGGTGATCAACGCCGGTGACGGCGGCCACCACCACCCCACCCAAACCCTGACGGACCTGCTCACCATCAAGCGGCTGCGGGGCAAGAGCGGGGACAAGGGGCTGCGGGACAGCGTGAAGGGCCTTACCGTGGGCTTCTGCGGGGATCTGAAATTTGGCCGTACGGTTCATTCGCTGGCAAAGGCCCTGGCCCGCTACGAGGGCGTCAAGATGGTTTTTGTTTCACCACCGGAACTGCAGGTTCCCGAATACATCATCCGGCTTTTGCAGCGGGAAAAAATCGAGTACCTTGAAACCGCCAGCCTTGAGGATGCCATGCCGGGCCTGGATGTGCTTTACATGACCCGTGTCCAGCGGGAGCGCTTCTTCAATGAGGAAGATTACATCAGGCTGAAGGACACCTACGTGCTCAATCTGGAAAAAATGGAAACCGCAAAAAAAGAACTCATCATCCTCCATCCCCTTCCGCGAGTAAACGAGATTGCGATCGAAGTGGACGCCGACCCGCGGGCTGCCTATTTCAAACAGGCCAAATACGGCATGTATGTCAGGATGGCCCTGCTTGCCTCAATTTTAGGAGTGGTAAATGCTTAACATAGATGAAATAAAAAACGGTCTTGTAATTGATCACATTAAGGCGGGGCAGGGCATCAAAATTTTTAACTGGCTCGGCCTTGATAAAACTCCGCACAATGTGGCCTTCGTGGTGAACGCCAATTCAAAACGGATGGGCCGCAAGGACATCATCAAAATCGACAACACCATTACTATCAATTTTGATATCCTGGGC
>BOAV01000067.1 GCA_026002045.1 Spirochaetia bacterium
CGGTTGTTATTCGTGGTTACGGGGTCAGTGTTCTGCCCCAGGTCCACAGCAACCGGTAGTTGTCCTTCCGAACTCCTACAGCATACCAGATAAACCGCATACTATTTATCATAGCTTCGTGGTTAAAAAAGGAGTACGCATGAACCTAGGTTCATGTCCGATTAAACGCGCCGCTCACGCGGCGCTAAAAGAGGTGATCTATGGCAATCATTGACGAAATCAACGAGGTGCTGCACAAAATCGAGGTAAAGCTCTACCCCAACTACCTGGGCAAAGGGGAGGGCGCATTCGTTGCCCGCGCAAAGGCGGAGGCCTTACTCACCGTCTCGTAGGTTCTATTGGAATAGAAGCCTATTTCAACAAGGGTGTTATCCGCTTGTGCGGTAAGCATACACAAATTTGCAGGCGGGACGTAAAAAACCGCAAGGAGTTCTTTAAATGAAGATAGACAAGAAAGGGATTAAAATATTCCTGTTAGCAATGCTGGCGGTAACGCTGGTGTTTGGATTGGTTCTGGTAGGCTGCGCCACCAGCGGCGGCGGGAGCGGAACGCCTCCTACACCGGATAAACAGGCAGAACAATTAGCCGCAGATCTCAATGCCATCAAAGCGGGGAGCGCAACGGCGGAAGGCGCCACGGTAAGGCCCACAGGCGAGGTATATCTCAAAACCGGCCTCACTGTGCCTGCGGGTGTTACGCTTGACCTGACGGCAGACAAGGTGAGGTTCGAGCTGCAGAACGGCGCGGAATTAACCGTAGACGGCACGGTGAACACCAGCGGCGGGGGACTCCGCCTTGGCGAGGGCGCCGTGGTTATCAACGGGAGCGGAACCATCAGCCTGAAAAGCAAGGGACGCCTGCTCAACATCAACGGCAAGAAGCATCTTACCCTTGAGGGCGTTACGCTGACCGGACTGCCGGACAACGACAACTCATTGGTACAATTGGGTGGAGGCGGCGAGTTTGTTATGAAAAGTGGTGCGATTACGGGCAACACGCTTACTGGCTCTGGCGGCGGGGTGAGAGTCCGCGAAAACGCGATTTTCACCATGGAAGGCGGCGCGATTACGGGCAACACGACTACTACTGGCTCTGGCGGCGGGGTGAGAGTCGACGAAAACGCGATTTTCACCATGAAAGGCGGTGCGATTACGGGCAACACGGCTACTGGCGCTGCCGGCGGGGTGGCGGTCAACGGAAACGCGATTTTCACCATGGAAGGCGGTGAGATAAGCGGCAACACGACTACTGGCTCTGGCGGCGGGGTGAGAGTCGACGAAAACGCAACATTCACCATGAAGGACGGCGAGATAAGCGGCAATACGGCCGCCAAATTTGGCGGCGGCGTGTTAGTGAATAAGAGTGGTATCTTTAGCAAGACCGGCGGTACTATATACGGCGATACCGACAATATCCATACCCCCGGTTCAACTGAGAACACGTCAAACATAGGTCATGCGGTATTTCTCGGACGAGGCGGCAGACCGGACCCGAATTTGCTGCGGAATTCCACTGCCGGCGAAGGCGATAATATATCCTGGGACGGTACTAACGTGGAAGGGTTCGACGGCGAAACGACTGCGGGTTAAACGCCGTCCAGGGGGAGTTTAGCCGTAGAGGAGTTGGGGGGAGCAAGCAAACTACGCTTTGAGAAAAGCCGTCTTTCGTGCGGGGAGACGGCTTTTTTTGTGGTAGATTGCCCCAGGGCTATTGCATTTACTTTCAGGGTTTGAAAAATCAGTGGAAGTGGTTTTCGGGATTCAAAAAAGTAAACGCAGGAGCCCTGCCAGCCCGGGGGCTTTGTTTGACGAGGGGGCGGGCTACGCCTGCAAATAATAGAAAAATAATAGGTAAGGCGGGCAAAAACTGCCCTTTTAGTCCGCCATAGCCATTTCACGGCGGATCATGCCGTTAATCAGTTCCGCCGGGGTTTTATTGGTCGCCATCATTTTCGCTTTAAGGTATTCGGCGGAAAACGTGTCAAGGATCACCATTGTTTCACGGTTTTTGATAAACGGCCCCCGAACATTAGGGTTTGTTTTCGGTACCGTTTTGGTTAAAAGCTCGTCAAGAGCGTCCGCTTCTTCGTCAGTTAAAATTGGCATAGTCAACCTCTCTTAGATAATTTTCGCTGAACTTCATTCCTGCATTTCATTGCGTGAAATGCTATCCGGCGTTGCCGGATAGCTTGGAGTTTGGCATAGCCAAACTCCAAGCCCAAAAGCCAGAGGCTTTTGGGCACCTCACCTACCAAATTATACATCACTTCAATCAAATTGCCGCTCATAACAAAGCCAATAAGCAGGTATTTGTTATCATAACCTTCCATCATCTCATCAAACAAGGCGGTTGTCATCGCCCACCGCACATCCTGTTCGGTAATGCCGTGCTTAAAAGCCGCAGGGTTGAATACCAGGGTCATACCCTAAATATACCCCATTTCCGGCTTTTCGGAAAGCCGCCAACGGCGGGCAAACTCCACTCTGTTTTCACCACCGATCGCAGTGCCATGCGCAACATCATAAACTTAAGGATTTTTAACCACTTTTCCACCCAAAGAGTGGAAAAGTCGACCTCACGGACAAAAGGAAAGAAATCAAAGCAAAAGTCCGTGTTATCTGTGTGGTCGGTGGCTTTTTTTGCGGTAGATTGCCCCATGTAGTAACGCAAAAGGTGACTGACACCGTTTTTGGAAGAAGGAGAGCGGATTGTTAAAAAATATCGGAATGGGTTCCTGTGTGGGAGAAATAAACGCAACGGTTTGCCTCGTCAATACGATACACCAGAATCCAGTCTCCCTCAATATGACATTCGGAAAAGCCTGTCCGGTTGCCATGCAGAGTGTGGTTCCGGCAACGTGCGGGCAGGGGTTCTTCCCGAATGATCAGATCAATTATTTCACGAAGTTTCGCCGCATCTTTGCGGCGTTTTCTATGAGCCTGAGTTCTTTTTTGAAGGGGCCGGTAAAAGTTGGCTTCAGCATAGGCTATTTATGCAGTTCTCCCCACATTTCATCAAGGGAATTGTAAAATTTGGCAGGAATTTTTCCATCAATCATATCATTGACTTCCTGCATGGCCGCGATAGCTTCGGCGTTGGGGATGTGTTCCGTTTTGCCGCAATGGGGGCAGACATAAGAGCCCTCAACTTGATCCGGATGCTTTTGTTTGAAATAGCCGACAAAATCAAGCACCTCGCCTGCGCCTTTATCGGTAAGGGTCCGGATTTCTTTCATAAGCAGTTCTGTATTGGACATACGGTAACTATAGACCGTTTGCGGGTATTTTGTCCATATTTCGCCCGGCCTGGAAAGCGCCGGGAACAGGGCGGAGCGCGCGTTGCGGCTCCGCCTTTTTTGTGGTATAATAATGGATATATGGTGCGAAAAACCAACAACCGAAAGGCAAGACAGGAAAATTATGAAGATCCGGCCCCGGCTCCTGAGAAAAAATCCGGGGGGATCATGTTCTGGGTGGCCTTCTTCATTGTGATAGTCGGCCTCTTTATGGTAAACCAGGACAAGATCCGGCAAACCCTGGAGAACACCCAAATCCTGACCCGGCTTCCCATTTCTTTCCCCGGCCTGGAAGAAAAAACAACGCCTGTGGAAGATGCGTCCAATCCCCCTTCCTCCGATCCTCCCCCTGTAACGGTGGCGATTCCGGAAACACCAAAATCAGCTTCCCCTTCAGAAAAGCCCGTACCGGCCCCTGCGGCATCTTCACCGGCCGCAGAACCCACCGTAAAGTCCGCTGCCGCGCCGGTGAATATCCCGGCTGCGAACAGCCGTGAACGGGCCATCTACTTTACCCAGGTTGATGCCGCCGGGATGGTTGTCCGTACCAAGGTTACCCGGAAAATTCCCGCATCGGATTCCCCTATGGCGGACAGCCTCAAGACCCTCCTTGACGGGCCCAATGCGGAGGAACAGCGCCGGGGCATGGTATCCCTCATCCCCCGTGGGGTGAAGATATTAAGCGCCGTTGTCCGGGGCAGCACCGCCTATATCAGCTTTAGTGAGGAATTCCAGTACAATACCTACGGCGTGGAAGGCTACGCCGCCCAGCTTAACCAAATCGTCTGGACCGCCACGGAATTCCCCACCGTAAAGGATGTGCAAATCCTTGTCGAAGGCCGCCGGATAGATTACCTGGGAGAAGGGATCTGGATCGGCAGCCCCTTGAGCCGGGATACGCTCCGATAAGTTTCCATAAAGCGGAAGCTTATATGAGGCGCCGAACCACCGGCACATAAATATCGCAGACCTTGGCGTTGTCCAACATGCACCGCTCATCGTAAAGTTCAAAGTTCACCCCATTGGGATCGATCTGATAGGCCGCGCCGGGAAGCCATTCGGCAAAGATGTAACCCCACATCCCCTGAATGGCCGCCGAAAAACCCGCGCCATCCGCAGGGGGACTGGAAAAAACTGCGTATGCAGCGGGGGGCGTTTCCCGGACCTGATAGACCGGGGGAACCCTTGTGCCGTCCTTCACTTCCACACCGATGATATACTCAAATTCCCCGGTTACAGGATTTTCGGGGAAACACGCGCCGTATTCGGTGTGGGATTTGAGGAAATTTTCACCGTGGAGTTTTTCCATCCTGCCGTCAGAAACATAGTCCGCCCAGAATTGGGGAATCGCCCTTAAATTCTCCCCGTCTTTGCCTGTGGTATTGATAATATATCCCGCCATCTTGATCGCAGAAAGATTCACTATTTTTGGTTCCACATAATCTCCTTTAACTATTCGTTGTTTGCTTTTTCCAATTCCGCTGCCTTGGCTTCCCATTCATGGGTTTTGGCTTCCGCCGCCGCCGTAGTTTCGTTCAGCTTTGCCTGCACCGCCCTGGCCTTCTCCCCGTTACTGTAAACTTCAGGGCGGCTTATTTCGGCTTCCAGGCTTTTCTTTTCCGCATCAAGGGTTTCCAATTCTTTGAGTATTTCCGCCTCCTGCTTTTCAAGCCGGCGGATCAGGGTCTGCCGCTGCTTTGCCGCCTCCCGGCTCAAGGCGGGTGAGCTCGTTGCCGGTGAACCCGCTTGCCCGGTTCCCGCTTCCTGGGGCCGCTTGATTAAAATCACCTGCGGATTTGACTTGGTGGACACACCGGAAAAGCGGGGATCGTTGACAGCGGCTTTTTCGGAATCGGTGTCAGGCGCCTTTTCCGGACCGGCGTCCTGCGCCTTTTCTCCGGCGGTTGGTTTCGCAGCATCGGCGCCAGGCGCCCCTTCCACGGCCTCCCGCTCAAGCCGGTCCAGGTAATAGGCGTAGTTGCCGTAGAACAGGCGATGGACGCTCTGCGTGCCCTTACCGTGGGCGGCCCTGGTGACGCTCAGTTCCAGGGTTTTGGTGGAGAGGGCATCCATAAACGCCCGGTCGTGGGAGACAAAGATGATGGTACCCGTAAATGCCTTCAGGGTGTCCAGCAGAATGTCCTTGGATTGGAGGTCCAGGTGGTTGGTGGGCTCGTCCAGGATCAGGAGGTTCATGGGTTTAAGGAGCATCCGCAGCAGGGCGAGGCGGCTCTTTTCACCCCCGGATAATACGTTGATGGGCTTGTGCACATCGTCACCGCGAAAAAGAAAAGCGCCCAGCATATCCCGAATCCGGGGGATCAGGGCTGTGGGGGCTTCGGCTTCCATAAAGTCGATCACCTGTTCGGAGCCGGTCATGGTTTCGGCGGCGTCCTGGGAAAAATAGCCCGCGGCGATTCCCGCGCCGTAATTTACCTTCCCCTCAAAGTCCCGGTCCCGGCCCGCGATGATCCGTAGCAGGGTGGACTTGCCCGCGCCGTTGCGGCCAACCACTACCAGCCGTTCCCCGGATTCCATCAATAAATCCACATCGGAGAGCACCCGGCGGTGGCCGTAACTTTTGCCGATGCCGTCAAGGGTCAGGGCGATGCGGCCGGAGTGGGGGGAGGGCGGAAAGGTGATGCTGATCTTCTTGAGGGATTCGGGGATTTCGATCCGCTCCATCTTTTCCAGTTTTTTGATCCGCTCCTGGACCATGGCGGCCTTGGATGCCTTGTAGCGGAAGCGGCGGATCAGGTCTTCGGATTTGGCGATCTCTTCCTGCTGTTCCGCATAGCGCTTCATCAGGCTTTCGATTTCAACTTCCCGGATCTTTTCGTAGGCGCTGTAATTTCCCACGTAGCGTTTCAGATTACCCTGGAACAGTTCGTAAACCTCGTTGACCGTAACGTCCAGAAAGTAGCGGTCATGGGAAACCAGCAGGTAGCCCCCGGTATAATTTTTAAGCCAGGTTTCCAGCCAGGACCGGGCTTCGATATCAAGGTAGTTGGTGGGCTCGTCCAGGAGCAGAATGTCGGGCCGCTCCAGCAGGGCCTTTGCCAGGGCAATCCGCATCTGCCAGCCCCCGGAAAATTCCCCGGTATCCCGGCGCAGATCCCCTTCGGAAAAACCGAGCCCCGAAAGGGTCATGGCGATGCTGGCCTCCCGCTGGTAATAACCGGAATTCTCCACTGTCTCCTGAAGCTGGTGGTACTCGTCCAGCAGCCCCGCGGTGCGGTTGTCATCGCTCTTGGTCTTTTCCAGGTGGCCGCCGATTTCTTCCATTTTGTGGAGCAGGTCCCGGATAGCCTCGTAGGCGGTTTCCGCTTCCTCCCGCAGGGTGGAACCCCGGTGCACGATCCCCGACTGGGGCAGGTACACGATGCGGCTCCCCCTCTGGATGGCCCGTTCACCCGAATCGGAGGCGAGCTTACCGGCGATCACCTTCATCAAAGTGGATTTACCCGATCCGTTTGCCCCCGCAAGGCCGGCCCGTGAACCGGCGGCAAGGTGGAGGCTTACGTCTTTCAGGATATCCCGGTCGCCGAAGGCAAGGGAAACTTTGGAAAACTGTACAAAGGCCATCAATTAACTCCCAAATGTTCAGCGCGGTAGAAGTAGATCACCGTGGGAGAGGAGGCCCGCCGGACAACCGCATTCCCGTCAAGGCTTGTATCAGGTACATACTCGACACGGAAGCCCCGGGCGTCCCGGGCATACATAAACCGCACCACAATGGGAGATCTGCTGAGCCTGGCCCCGTTAAAGTGAAGGGAGAAGGCCCCCTCATACAGATTCTGAATCTCAGGGGAAAGGTAGAGGTCCATGGCAACAGAGCCTGACTCCAGGGCCGCCGGGGGAATCACCTGGGGGATAAGGAGCTGGTTATCGGTCCAGACAAAATCTCCCCCTTCGCCAAAGACAAGGGTCCCGTAATTGTTGCTGGTATATTCCGGCCCCTGGTTGTAGATATTGCTGAAAAGATCCTCCCGCCGGGCCGTTTCCTGCATGATAAGGTCATCAACCTCTGCGGGAAGGGCCACGAAAATCAGGCTCTGCAAGACCTCCCCCGGCATGGAGAACTGAACCGCCAGGGTCGTGTCGGATCGCAGGCTCATCTGGAGATTGGTCCCCTCAAAACGCCAGACCTTTTCTCCGGCCGCCCGTATTCCCGCGTGGGAAAAGGTCTGATCCAGATTGGGCAGAAAGATACGGGCCGTCCCCGTATCCTGGCCGGGGAAGAAGCGCCAGTGCCGGGAAAGTTCTTCCAGATTGAAGCGGCGGCTGGTCAACATGGTTCCGTAGGATTCGGCTGACCATGTTTTAGCCAGCAACTGTTCCAGGTCCGGGTCCTCTTCGGCCTCCTGATCTGCGGGGAGTACCGTCAGGACCCCTCCGGTATGTTCAAAGAGTTTAAGCCGATAGGAAAAACAGTAACCCATGGTGCCGTCCCCGGCCATCACCCGGTACCAGTCGCCGGGCAGGGGGTCCCCGGTGGTACTGATGGCGGGCGCCCCTTCCACCTGGGCTAGTATCTTGATAATCTCCCCGGTTTTAAGCCGGTACATCCGCCGGGAACTGTTATCCGCAAATTCCCGCATGGGCAGCCCATCCTGCAGATTTTCCGCATAGACCAGCGCATATTGGGCAAAATCCGCCGCTCGCGCCCGGGCCTTTCTTTTACTTCCCGAAAATTCAAACTGCGCCAGGGGCACCTCAAATTTATTGAGCCCCTCTCCTTTCGTCCTGAAGGCCTTGGGAATCCCCACCACCCACACCTTATCAATGTTGGACCTGATATACACCGGCAGCACCGTCCCCGAAGGAATCACCGGTTCCTCGGAAGACCAAAGCAAAATCCCCCAGCCCAGGCGCTGGGAACAGGAGGTGAGCAGAGTAACGGTGACTATCAGGCAGAGGCCGAAAGTGCGGCTAATTTTTCCGGGACACATAACAGACACAGTTTAGCCGAATTCGGGGGTAAAAACTAGGAGCTTCGGAACACCCCTACTTGAGCCTGTTCACCCAGAGCCGCAGTTTATGCGCGGCCCAATGCACAATAAGGAGCTGGAGGCGCGGGTGGTCGATGAGTTCGTCGTCCAGCACTGCTTCGGCAAGGACCGCCTGGGCGATGGCGCCCGCTGAATCTTCTTTTAGTTCCAGAATCCAACGGGAGAGGTGCGCGCCGTTCTTTTCGCGGACATATGCGGACACGGCGGCCTGGATGTTTTTGGCGTGGTTGACGATGAGGGCAAGCTCGGGTTTCTTTTTGTCCGGACGACGGTTGCCAAGGTTTGATTTGTAATACTCAAAGGCCGCTTCCGCTTCGTCCATGGCCAGGGTGGCAGCCAGGGTTTCGTCTTCCAGGAAGCGCACCAGGATTGGGTAGAACAGGTTTTGTGTGTCCAGGATCGACGCCATGGCGAGGACCACCTCGTCCCGTAAATAGGGCGGGGGATTGGCGGAGCGGAGGATGTCCAGCAGCACCGAAAGTGAATTGGGGGATCGGTAAATTCCAAAGGCTTCCACTCCCATTATTTTGAGCCGGGGGTTTTTTGTTTTAAGGATTATCCGTTCGATCTGGGGACGGAAGGCTTCATCCCCAAGGCGGGCAAGGGCTATCATCGCTTCACCGGCGAGCATATAGTCACGGGAGGCCGCCAGTTCCCGCAGCAAAGGTATGGCGGAGGAGACCCCATGGTTCCCCAGGATGCGGGCGGAGATATAGGCGGTGGTGAAGGGGTTGTTGATCAGATCTGACAGAAGGGCCTTTTCCGCGTCTTCGTTTAAGGTTTTCAGGGTCTCCATGGCCCGCAGTGATTCTAATCTGATGGCAAGCCGCGGGGAACAGGCCCGCTCCAAAAGTTCCCTGATGGCAAGCTGGGAAGGGGTGTCGTGGAGCGCGCCCAGGAGGACCTCCTCTTCATGGGAATCGCTGGTTTTGTTCAGCCGATCAAGGAGGGCGATGGCCCGCAGATCCCGGAAGGAGAACATCACTTCCAGTGCGCCCCGGAATGGCAGTGCCCCCAGGGGGGTAAGCTTGCGCTGCAACACCAGCACCCAAACGGTGAGCCCTATCAGAATAATGTACAGAATTTTAAAGGCAATGAATTTTGACAGGCCGATTCCAACCATGATATCCAGCAGTAATCCTGCGGCAAAGGAACCTCCCGCGCCTGCGACGCCGAAGATAAAGAAATAGAGGATGCCCATATCCAGCATAAGGTCCATGGGAACAAGTCCCAGAAAATAAGTCTGGGCAATTCCCTCCGCGCCAAGGAAGCCGAAGTTCATCACAAAGAAAATAAAAGAAAGAAAAAGAATTCCCGTAGAAAGACTTTCTATTGCCGATGACGGGAAAAACATGATGGGGATCATGCTGGCAAGGCCGGTGAATATGGTAAGGATGAATATGGGTTTTGCCCCGATCCGGTCTACGAGAAATTTTATCAGGAGCCCGATCATGAGGTTCCCCAATCCGCCGAATACCGAGTAAAGCGAAACCATGCCGTCACTTTGCAGGAATACTTCACGGGAATAAACGATGATGAAGGCCCGGGACACCCCGGAGATCAGGGCCACCAGAAACAGGATCACTATGAATTGTTTCAGGCTGGGCTGCGCCATGGCTTCTTTAAACATGGTAAAGAATTTTATTTTTTTGCCGTTTTCATCGGCGGGCGGTTCGGGAATTCTTTTGAGCAATATTCCGCTTAAAATTCCGCAGCCGATACCGATGGCAAAAATAACGGAGTAGAGGAACAGGGGCGGTTCCCGTCCCAGGAGCATGGCGATTGCGAAGCCCGCGAACATTCCGGTGGCGCTGTTGATGATCTGTATCTGGGTCATGTAGGAACCCCGGTCGGGCCCGGCGGAAAGGGAACTGAGGACCGGGTTGTTGCCGATCATGCCGATCCCCCGGCTGACGTGGAAGAGGCCGACCCCCAGCAACAGGAGTCCCAGGGCAAGGTCCCGGTGTCCCGCAGCGGCGGCGAAGGGGGCGAATACTGCGGCGATCATGCAGACGGCCCGCGCCGTCCAGGCAAGGGCAAAAACCCCGACAATGGAAAAGCGCCGGGCAAGTATCTTTCCCAGGGGCAGAAAAAAGAAGGCGACGTAAACTACGGCGCTCAAAAGGCCGATGTAGGTGGAGGATGCGTTAAGGCGCATGGCAAAGAGGGTGACGATGCTCCCCACCAGAAAGTTCCAGGAAAGTGCGTTAAAAACGTTGAATGTATTGTATAAATCACGGGCTTTACTGAGGCGGTAAGGCGAAAGTGCTGCGGTCATATATATAAACTAACCCTTGTTGATAAGCTTTTCAAGTGAGGGAAAACCGGCGTACAATATACTCGAGGAGTGTTACATGGAATACGATGTCATTTTACCAATCGGCCTGAAAGCCGAAAAGACCGAAACCGTAACCGGGGATAACACCGCCGAATCCTGGGGAAGCGGGGGCCTGCCCGTATACGCCACCCCCGCCATGATCGCCCTCATGGAGGGAGCCGCCGCAGCGGCGGTGCAGGACAGGCTCCCTGATGGCTGGTCCACCGTGGGGACCGAGCTCAAGGTGAAACACCTTTCCGCCAGCCCCGTGGGCGCGGCAATAAGGGCCGTTGGTGTTTTGCTCGAAGTTGACGGCCGCAGGCTCCGCTTCAAAGTTGAGGCCCATGACAATGCCGGGAAAATAGGCGAAGGCGCCCACGAGCGCTTTATCATCGAAAATGAACGATTTTTGAAGAAAACCACGGAAAAAATGGCTTCCCATTAAACCGCCTTCCACGCCAGTGCCCTATATATAGATAGTAATGGAGGCGCTGTTATGAGAAATTCTTTGAAGCTCTTATTTGTCTTTGCTGTATTGGGGCTGCTTTCGGGCTGCGCGGCATTTAAAAACCGGCCGCAAACCGGGAACCCTTTTGCGGGGTTCTTTCGGGAGAGCCTGTCCGCCGGGGATTACCGGGACGGGATCTGGGAAGGGGCCGCGCAGGGGTACCGGGGAACCGTCCGGGTGCTGGTCAATATTTCCTATGGGCAAATTCAGGGTATCGAACTGGACGAACACCGGGAAGATCCATCGGTTGGCGGGGCGGCCATGGAGGAACTCCTCGACCTGGTTCTGGAATACAACTCCGTTGATCTGGACGCCGTCTCCGGGGCCACCGAATCCAGCGCAGGCTTTCTCGCCGCGGTGGAAGCGGCATTACGCAGCGCGCAGGAGTGAGGGTGATTTTCAGGTAGCTAAAAAACCGGATCTGTGCTAGATTATCCCTATGAGCGATTGTATTTTTTGCAGGATCATTGCCGGGGAAATCCCCGGCAAGAAAATTTACGAGGATGATGAACTTCTGGCCTTTCACGATGTGACGCCCCAGGCGCCGGTGCATTTTCTGGTGATCCCCAAGCGGCACATCAAAAACATCATGGAGCTGGAAAGCGGCGACAGCAGCTTAATCGGACGGCTTCTGTACAGGGCTCAAGCATTGGCTGCGGAACTCGGCTGCGGGGAAAAGGGCGCCCGGTTTGTGATCAACTGCAAATCCGACGGCGGCCAAACCGTGGATCATCTCCACTGCCATGTCCTCGGCGGCCGCCCCTTGGACTGGCCTCCGGGGTGATGCCCTGTTACGCCAGTTTTCCTGCGCCCAGTCCCAACACCACAAACAGTAAACATACGCCGTTGTTGAGCAGCAGATTAAGCAGCGCCATGGGGATGTTTCCCTCCAGCATGAGTCTTGCCGTTTCAAGGGAATAGGCCGAAAAAGTAGTGTAGCCCCCAAGGAATCCGGTGATCAAAAAAAGCCGCAGCCCCGCAGGGACGGCGTGGGCCTCAAAGATGCTGAACAAAAAACCGATAATAAGTGCGCCTATCGCATTGACCGCCAGTGTCCCCGCCGGGAGGGGGACTTTTACAAGCGCGGTAATACCCTGGGTAGAAAGGTAGCGCAGAACCGCGCCGATTCCCCCGCCTAAAATTACAAAAAGATAGTTCATGATTAGCCTCCCTTTTTCACCAGAACCATGAGTAGTGCAATGTCCCCCTGCCGCACACCGGGAATCCGGGCGGCCTGTCCCACTGTGAGGGGCCGGACGGTTCGCAGTTTTTCTTTCGACTCCGCCGAAAGGCCCGTAATGGCGGCATAGTCCATGCCGGGGTCGAGTTTGATGGCGTCCATTTTGGCGTTCCGGGCGGCGGCCTTTCTTTCTTTTTCGATATAACCCACATACTTGATATCCAGCGCCGCCCGTTCAAACCATTCGGCAGGATAGGCCGATAATTCCGGCGCATAGGAAAAGAGATCCTGCGGATTTACCGCAGCATCGGTGATGGCCTGTGCAAGGGTGTCGCCGCTGTGGGGGCGCAGCCCTTCTGCCGCGCCGGAACTTTCCAGCTCCTTAAGGCCGCTTACTTTCCGCTGCCGCAGTAAATCTGTTATTACTTCAAGCCCCGCAGTTTTACTGTTGAACCGTTCCCAGCGCTGTTCGCTCACCAGACCCAGTGTACGGGCCTTCGCGGTAAGCCGGGTGTCGGCGGTGTCGTGGCGCAGTACCAGCCGGTGTTCGGCGCGGCTCGTGAACATCCGGTAGGGCTCCTTTGTGCCAAGGGTGGTGAGGTCGTCGATGAGGACCCCGGTGTAGGCTTCGGCGCGGCCAAGCACCAGGGGCGGCTCCCCCCGCATCTTCTGGGCGGCGTTGATCCCCGCCATGATCCCCTGGGCCGCCGCTTCCTCGTAACCGGAACTGCCGTTGGTCTGCCCCGCAGCAAAGAGGCCGGAGAGGCGCTTTGATTCCAGGGTGGGGTAGAGATCCAGGGGGTCAAGGTAATCGTATTCCACCGCGTAGGCGGGCCTGACAATTTGCGCCTCCTCAAGGCCGGGGATTGAGTGAATAAAATCCCGCTGCACATCCTCGGGGAGGGAACTGGAGGCGCCGTTCATGTACATTTCGTTGGTGCTTAAACCTTCGGGCTCAATAAAAATATGATGCCGGTCCCTTTCGGGAAAGCGGACCACCTTGTCCTCAATAGAAGGGCAGTACCGGGGCCCAACGCCGATTATCTTCCCGCCGTACAGCGGGGACCGATGAATGTTCGCCTGAATGATCGCATGGGTCTTCGCCGTGGTGTAGGTGATCCAGCAGGGAACCTGCGGCTGGGTAATCACCGCGCCAACATCCACATCAAAAGAAAAAGGCCGCATTTCCTCGCCGTCCTGTTTTTCCATTCTGCTGTAGTCGATGGAAGAAGCGGCAATCCGCGCCGGGGTGCCGGTCTTGAGCCGCCCCGCCGGAAAGCCCCGCCGCCGCAGGCTCGCCATCAAACTCGACCCCGGCATGGACTATGCCGCCATTACGGGCCTTTCGGCGGAGTCGAAAGAAAAACTGCGAACCGTCCGGCCCCTCACAGTGGGA
>BOAV01000068.1 GCA_026002045.1 Spirochaetia bacterium
AATGATATATTGAATAAAGTAAAAGTTATTTTACCGTCAATTGATTATATAGACTTTAAACAATACGAAAGCTCAATGCGTCAAATGATTGATAATTATATCGGCGCAGAGGAATCCAGGGTATTAGCCAATTTTGATGACATGAGCCTTATAGAACTCCTTGCCAAGAAGGGTAAGGCCGCTCTCGATAAGCTCCCGGAAGATATAAAAGGCAATCAGGATTTAATGGCTGAAACCATCGAAAACAACGTCCGCAGAAAAATCATGGAACGCAACCTTGAAAATCCTGAGTATTACAGGAAGATGAGCGAACTGCTGGCGGAAATAATCAGAAACCGCAAGAACTCCGCCCAAGCCTATGAGGAATATCTAAAAAACATAATCGAACTCACTAAAAAAGTAATAAACCCGGAAGAATCAGGCGGCTATCCGGCCGCGGTAAATACTCCCGCAAAACGGGCTTTATATGACACCTTTAGCCAAAATGAAGATTTAGCAATTAGAACAGACGGAATTATCCGGGCAACCAGGAAGGACGGCTGGTGGTCAAATCTGCAAAAGCAGCGGGCTATAGATGAGCCTTTTTAACGTAGCAGGAATTGACGTTCCAATTACAAGAAAGAATGGACTTGTTCGACAACCCGGTTGGTTGCCGAACAAGTCCATTATGTAAACCGGCAAATCAAGATGATAAACGTTCCGATAAAGAACCCGAACACAAGAAATTTTACTTTCGCACCCATCCTGAGTATTGCCTTCAAGTGCATCAAGGATTAGTTTATGGGCTTCTCGGGGCATAGGCCATTCTTCATTGTCTGAAATATGCTGTAAATAAATGCTATCATCTGTATTAACCTCATTATCACCAATCGGATTAAGTACAGTAGCGATTGTGAATGAACCTTTGGGATTTACCCGCCGGAAAACACGTTCAAACGGATATTCATCGGGTATCCCATTCGGTAATTCCAGGAATGTTTTGAACCAGCTTTTCCGGGCCTGTCCCAATTCCTCCATTCCTTCTTCCCCTCCCGGTGAAGAATAGAAGTTTATCATGGATTGTTCTTGCGTAGCATCCTAAATGCTTTTGCCCTGCCCGTACCGGGCACGCCTATTGACATTTTCCACCGCCTTGTTATACTGAAAATCACAATATTGACAGGGGCGCTGGATAGTTCCGGCTGAGAGTAAGCGGCGTAACGCTTTAAACCCTTAAACCTGATCCGGATAATGCCGGCGTAGGAAGTACGTTTAATGCTTTTGCTTAAACTTGACGCCTTCGCGGATTTTCCGGGAAGGCGTTTTTTTTGGAGGAAAGCGTTATGAAAAAGCACACCATGTTCCTGCTCTGGGCGGGGGCGGCAATCTCAATTTCGGAAATATACACCGGGGGGACCCTGGCGTCCCTGGGCTACGGCCGGGGTATCGCGGCGATCCTTATCGGCCACCTGATAGGTACGGCTCTGCTTGCCCTTGGGGGTTACATCTCCTTTACCCGGAAGGAGAACGCCATGGACAGCGTCGCCTTTTCCCTGGGCAGGGGAGGGGGCGTTCTGGTGGCGGTTTTTAACGTGGTGCAGCTTATCGGCTGGACTATTATCATGGTGGTGCAGGCGGGGAGCGCCGCCGTGGGGGCCCTGCCGGAAATTCCCTTTCAATGGGCGGCCCTGATTTTGTCGATTCTGGTACTGGTGTGGGCCTTAATCATGGGGAGCCCAGCGGCGCGGCTCAATGAGATCGTGGTCATCCTTTTGTCGATCCTCTGCGTGGTTCTTTTTGTTGAAGCCCGGGGAAATGCATCTTCCCCCCTTGCCGGCCTTGGCGAAAACATGAGCATGACTCTGGGGATAGAACTTTCCATCGCCATGCCGGTTTCCTGGCTGCCCCTGGCCGGGGATTACGCCTGCAAGGCGGAAAGCAGGACCGGCGCTGCGGCGATGCCATTTGCGGGGTACTTTATCGGGAGCGTGCTCATGTACTGCCTTGGGCTTTATATCGGCATCAGTACCGGGGGGGATATTTTTACCTTTATCGCGGGAAGCAGGCTGCGGTTCCTGGCCTGCGCAGTGGTGCTGTTTTCCACATTGACCACCGCATTCCTCGATCTTTATTCCGCGGCGGTTTCTTCCCGGCAGCTTGTCAAAACAAAAAATGAAAGGATGCCGATTTTGGTGATCGGTCTTTTTACGGTTCTCGCGGCGGTGCTGTTCCCCATAAGCAGATATGAAGAAATTCTTATCAATTTTTTAAGCGCCATCGGCATGGTGTTTGTGCCGGTCTACTCGGTGCTGTTCCTGGAATTCTTTTTCAAACGGGGCCGATGGGAAAAGACCTTTCAGCTTTATGCGCTGCTGACCATTTTTGTGGGCATGGCAGGTTACCGGCTTTTCACCCAATATGAAATCTGGATTCCCACGGTGATGAGCATCATACTGGTGAGCGTACTTTATGTACCGTTCTTGCTTGTTCGTTCTTCAAAAAAAGTATAGGATGAAAAAATGATTCGCCTGAACCGTTTAAATCCCGAAGACCTGCTGCTCTACCTCTGCACCGATCGGGTGCTGTCATTGGGGCGGCCCATCACGGAAGCCCTTGAGGCCGCCATTGCCGGGGGCATTACCATGGTGCAGCTCCGGGAAAAAAACGCATCCACACGGGAATTTTACGACATTGCCCTTGAAGTGCAGAGGATCACCAAAAAACACAATGTGCCCCTGGTGGTGAATGACCGGTTAGACATCGCCCTGGCAATCGGCGCAGAGGGGCTTCATATCGGCCAGTCGGATATGCCTTTGCGGATAGCCCGGCGGCTTGCGGGGGAAATGATGTTCATAGGTGTTTCCGCGCATACTGTTGAACAGGCCCGGCTTGCGGAACAGGAAGGGGCGGATTATCTGGGGGTGGGGGCTGTGTTTCCTACAGGAAGCAAGGCCGACGCGGCTGCCATCGGCCTTGATCGGCTGCGGGAAATCCGGGCGGCGGTGAAGATCCCGGCAGTGGCCATCGGCGGCATCGGGCCTGCCAATGTTTCGCAAGTGATGGCAACGGGGATCGAAGGGGTGGCGGTTATTTCAGCAATACTGTCACAGGGCGATATCAGGTCAGCGGCGAAAAATCTCCGTGGGCTTTTGGGCTGAGAGTAGTAATGCTGCAATTCTTGAACAAGTACGCTGGGGCCATTTTCGATCTGGATGGCACCCTGATCGATTCCATGCATGTCTGGGATCACATCAGCCGGGACTGGCTTATCGCAGGCGGCATTGATCCCGCTTTGATCCCCGCCGACATGGAAACAGCCTTTGTTTCCATGACCATCGCTGAAACCACCGCTTATGTAATCGACCATTTCGGCATACCCTTGAGTCAGAAAGAAATAGCCGCCCAATGGGAAGCCATGGCCCTGGGAGAGTATCAAGAAAATGTGCCCCTGAAACCGGGGGCCGCAGAACTTCTGCGTGTTTTGGCGGAACGGGGAATAAAGCTCGCAATAGCCACATCCAGTTTCCCCGCCTGCTGTGAAGCGGCGCTGGGCCGCCACGACATCAGAAAATATTTTTCCGCAATCGTTTATTCGGGCGAAGTAAAACGGAACAAAACTTTTCCCGACATCTGGCTTGCCGCCGCGTCCCGGCTGGACCTTGCCCCAAAATCCTGCGTGGTCTTTGAGGACATGTACGCCGCCCTCAAGGGGGTCCGCGCCGCAGGGATGGGCTTTGTGGCGGTCTATGACGATACCTGCGCCAACTGGCCCGCCATGCAGGCCGAGGCGGACCTGGCGCTGGAATCACTGGCGGCTATACCCCCAGCGCTTTTTTGAAATTCCCCACCACCTTATCCACTTCGGGCCGGGCGTCCACATCGACCAGCAGACCCTTGTTCCGGTAAAAGTCGATGAGGGGGGCGGTTTGATCCCGGTAGACTTCAATCCGTTTGGTGATCGCCTCGCTCTTGTCGTCGTTCCGGATGTAGACCTCGCCGCCGCAGGTGTCGCAGACCCCTTCTTTTTTTGGCGGGTTAAAAACGGCGTGGTAGTTGACGCCGCACCGGCGGCAGACCCGGCGGCCCCCCAGCCGTTCCAGCACCGAAGAATCGGGGAGGTCGAAATTGACCACCTTGTCAACCCTGGAGAAACCGGCCAGGGCTTCCGCCTGGGGGATGGTCCGGGGGAAGCCGTCCAGGATATAGCCCTTTTTGGCGTCGTCCTGGGCGAGCCGTTCCTTGACCAGTTCAATAGTGGTGGCATCGTCCACGAGCTTCCCCGCGTCAATGATCGCCTTGACCTTGAGCCCCAGCGGGCTTTTGGCGGCAATGGCGGAACGGAAAATCGCCCCGGTGCTGATGTGGGGCAGCTTGAGAATGTCCACCGCTTTGGCGGCCAAAGTTCCCTTTCCCGCTCCGGGGGGGCCTAAAAAAATCAAATTCATTTAATAACTCCTTAATAGTACAGGATTTTATTATTACACTTAATGTTGGATCCTTGCAATCACTTTTTAATCATGATACCCTGTTACAAAAGGCAGGAATATGTTTGATCAACTAAAGTGGTTGGGGTCCTATATAGGCAAAAAAAAGCCCCGCTTTATCATTGGGCTTATTCTGGCGGCGGTGACAAGCAGCATAACCGTCATCAATCCCATGCTTTCCCAACATCTTATCGATGATGTAATCATGCCGGCCAATACGGAACCCCTGCCGCGCTTATTGATCGCCATGTTTATCGTGACCATGATCCGGTTGAGCTTGCGCTATGTCATGATCATCTCTATGGAAGTTTCCAGCACCGAGGCCATGACCAATATCCGCCGCCGGATGTACGATGTAATCCAGAAGCAGGATTATCGTTTTCTGGACAAGTTCCGTACCGGCAATCTGATGACCCGGATGACCAGCGACCTTGATCTGCTGCGCCATTCCCTTTCGTGGATTTCCTACCAGTTTGTAGACGCGGTGTTTCTCTTTGTTTCTACCTTTATTTTTCTGATGATCATTAACTGGAAGATGGCCCTCTGCCTGGCATCCATTACTCCCTTCATTTTTTTGATCTCCCATTTCTTTGTAAAGCGCATTCGGCCCCGGTTTAAGCTGCTCCGGGAAAAGCTCACGGTCCTCAGTACCGCCGTTACGGAAAACATTGACGGGAACCGGGTGGTAAAGGCATTTGCCCGTGAGGACTATGAAAAGGATCATTTTGAAGTACGGAACGCCGATTTCCGGGACACCAGTTTTGAGAACGCATTTATTGCCGCTAAATATCAGCCTTTGCTGGAACTGTTAAGCCAGCTGCTGCTTATCATCATGCTGGTGGTCGGGGGAATTTTTCTTATCCGGGGCGAATTGACCCCGGGGCAGTATCTGGCCTTTTCATCCCTTACCTGGGCCCTTGCCATGCCCCTGCGTATGCTGGGGATACTCCTTGCGGACCTTCAGCGTCTCCATGCCGCCGCCGCCATGGTCATGGAAGTGACCAATGCGGAACCGGTTATTGTTGACGGACCTGAGGCCGTGGAAATGGTTTCCCGTCCCGCGGGAAAAATCGAATTTAAGGATGTGGGTTTCTCGATTGAGGGTGTACCGATCCTGCAGGACATTAGTTTTACTGCGGAGAGCGGGCAGACCATCGGCATCCTGGGCAGTACCGGGGCGGGAAAAACTTCACTGGTCAACATGCTCACCCGTTTCTATGAACCTACATCGGGGGCGGTGCTTCTTGACGGTGAGGACATGCGGAAATTTACCCTTTCCGGTCTGCGCCGTCATGTGGGGCTTGCCATGCAGGATGTGTTTCTTTTTTCCGATTCGATCTACGGGAATGTTTCCTATGGCCGGCCCGAACTTGACAGGGAAACGGTGCTGCACCGGGCCATGCAGGCGGATGCCCACAGCTTTATCGGCCGGATGCAGGACGGATACGATACCCTGATTGGGGAGCGCGGGGTGGGCCTTTCCGGGGGGCAGCGTCAGCGTATCGCCCTGGCCCGCGCCCTGGCGGTGGAGCCTTCAATCTTGATCCTTGACGACACCACCTCTGCGGTGGACAGTGAAACCGAGCAGTACATCCAGAATCAACTGCGGCATCTGGAGTTCCCCTGCACCAAAATCATCATTGCCCAGCGGATCACTTCATTCCGGGGGGCGGATCTTATTCTGGTAATGGACAAGGGCCGGATCATCGAGCGGGGAACCCACGAGGAGCTTTTGGCAAACAAGGGTTTTTATCACCATATCTGGAGCCTGCAGAACTCAGGCGGGGTAAAAAATGGCGCGTAAAAAAAAGCAGCAGGAAGGACCCGCCGGGGGCCGTAACCGTTACGATGCTGATGAGTACCTGGACGAGAAGGTAAGCTTCGTTAATTTCAAATACTGCGTTACCTATATCTCACGGGTAAAGGGGCCCATGCTCCTCGCCCTTTCCCTGAGCATTATCGGCAACATCGTGGGTCTTTCAGGCCCCCTCTTTATTCAGCATGCTCTGGATGCGGCGGTTCCGGCCAAGGATTACCGGCTGCTCTTTATTATGGCGGCCTGCCTCGCGGGTACTATCGTTATTGCCATCGGCTTCGGGGCAATCCGCAATCTAATTGTTGCCCGTGCGGGGCAGAGCATCATTCACGACATCCGTTACGATCTCTTTGCCCATCTCCAGAAACTGCCCTTCTCCTTTTACGACAGCCGCCCCCACGGAAAAATTTTCGTCCGGGTGGTGCCCTATGTGAACAGTGTTTCTGACGCCCTTTCAAATGGTATCCTCAATTTCATCATTGAAATTCTCAACATCCTTTTCATCATCTTTTTTATGTACAGGGTTGATGTTCACCTTGCCACCGTAACGGTGTTGGGGCTTCCCGTGCTGGCCTTGTTTATCTGGACCATCAAGGCACGGCAGCGCCGGGCATGGCAGATCGTGTCGAACAAGAATTCCAACCTCAACGCCTATGTGCAGGAATCCATTGACGGGGTAAAGGTGACCCAGGCCTTTGACCGGCAGAACCGGAACATAAGTATTCTGGACCGGCTTGCGGATGAACGGAACAAGGCATGGATGCACGCCCAATATATCTCCAACTCGGTGTGGTTTTCCACGGAAACCATCAGCCAGATAGTTTTTTCTTTTGTGTATATCATGGGGGCCTATTGGATGCATCCCATGGCGAGTTTCGGTATGCTCCTTGCCATGGGGAACTATGCCTGGCGTTTCTGGCAGCCCATTATCAACCTTGCAAATATTTATAACACCTTTGTTACGGGCATGTCCTATCTGGACCGTATCTTCGACACCATTGCTGAACCGCCGCTGATCGAGGACGCCCCTGACGCGGTGGATATGCCCGCCATGCGGGGGCACGTGATTTTTGATGACGTTACCTTTGCCTATGATCCGGGGCGGCCGATTTTAAAAAACGTTTCCTTCCAGGCTGACCCCAGCGACAGTATCGCTTTTGTGGGGCCCACCGGCGCGGGAAAAACCACCATCGTGAATCTGGTCAGCCGTTTTTACAATATCGAAAGCGGGCAGGTGATCATCGACGGTTTCGATATCATGAAGGTGACCCTCAATTCCCTGCGGAGCCAGATGGGGATCATGCTCCAGGACAGTTTTCTGTTTACCGGTACCATTGCCGACAATATCCGTTACGGCAAGCTGAACGCCACCGATGCGGAGGTCCGGGCCGCTGCGGAACTTATTGGGGCCAACAGTTTTATTGAAAAACTTCCCCAGGGTTACGAAACCCCCATCACCGAACGGGGGGGCGGTATTTCCCACGGTGAAAAGCAGCTCCTCGCCTTTGCCCGCACCCTCTTGAGCGATCCCCGTATCCTCGTTCTGGACGAGGCCACCAGCAGTATTGATACGGGCACCGAGCAGTTGGTGCAGGAGGGCATCCGCACCTTAATGAGGGGCCGCACTTCCTTTATCATCGCCCACCGGCTTTCCACCATCCGTGACTGTTCCCGGATCATGTACATCAAGGACGGCCGTATTGTTGAAAGCGGCACCCATGATGAACTTATGGCACTGAAGGGGCTCTACTATCAACTTTACTGGGCCCAATATGCGGAATAAGATAAACAACAGGAGAATTACTGCGTGCGGGGGAAGAGAAATGAAACACTATTACCGGGTTTTAACCATTGCCGGTTCAGACTCCGGGGGCGGCGCGGGAATACAGGCGGACCTTAAAACTTTTTCTGCCCTTGGCTGCTACGGCATGTCGGTGATTACCGCCCTGACCGCACAGAACACCCACGCAGTGACCGGGATCTTCCCCGTGAGCGCGGCATTTGTGAGCGCCCAGATCGATGCGGTGATGAGTGACATCGGCGCCGATGCGGTAAAAATAGGGATGCTCCATTCAGCGGAACTGATTGCCGCAGTCACCGAAGCTCTTAAACGCCACGGGGTCAAGAAGATCGTGCTGGACCCGGTGATGGTTTCCAAGAGCGGGGATCATCTTTTGCAGAACGAAGCAGTAGATGCATTGAGAACGGTTCTTCTTCCATTGGCAACGGTACTCACCCCCAATTTGCCCGAAGCTTCGGTGCTTCTTGGCCGTAAGGTAGATAGCGCGGAAGACATGGAAGCCGCCGCCCGTGACCTTGCCGCATTGGGCCCCCGGGCGGTTCTTCTTAAAGGGGGCCACCTGGAAGGCAAGCAAAGCCCCGATCTTTTGTACCGGGCCGATACACGGGCCGCCGTAACCCTTGAGGCGGAACGGATCGACACCCCCAACTCCCACGGAACCGGCTGCACCCTTTCCTCAGGCATTGCCGCAGGACTTGCCCGCGGCCTTGAAGTTGAGGAAGCGGTCAGGCAGGGGAAGGCCTATATTTCAGAGGCACTTAAAGCCGGGGCTTTGTATCAGATCGGTCACGGTCACGGGCCGGTGCATCACTTCTGGCGGTTCTGGGATTAGGGCCGCCAGTAGGCGGCTTAGAGTTTCGGCTGCGCCAAAACTCTACAAACTAAACACAAATATTGTCGCCTTCTTGCCGGAAAGCAGGATAGGAATGGTTCTGTTTAAGACGAAGGTATTTACCTTTTTCGTCGCGCAGAGAAGCTCTTCTTTTTTTGCGGTGAGCAGTATTACTGTTCCATCAGGTTTTAAGAGCCTTGCAAAAATTTTCATCATATCATCATAAAATTCCTGGAGGGGAACATCGGTTTCCTCATACATACCCCAGGGCGGATCGGTGATGATCGCATCGGCGTTTCCCTCCCCGCATATTGATAGAGCAGCATTGATATCCGCCTTTTCAATGTGACAGAATTTCGCCGGGGTTCCGGTTATTTTCTTCCGGGTCTGTTCCAGGACCGCGCCGTTCTTATCCAGCGCATAGAATTTAGTGATGGGAAAATGCCTGAGCCGCTCCGCCGGAATGGAACCATAACCGCAGAATGGGTCGATCACAGTATCGGTGTTTTTGGGATTTGAAAGTTTGCAGAGCATCCACGCAAGGGGCGGCGGCAGTTCGCCGGGGTGCAGGGTTTTGTCAAATGAGCCGTGTTTGGTAAGGCGCTTCATAAAAAACGAGAAGCCTTCGCTGCGGTATAAAAACCAGAACTCCGTATCCGGGAGGCTCCGGTTCACCGTCATCCCTGATTGGGATGCAATAAACCGTTCTGTTTCCTGCTTTATTTTTTCGTTCACCGGGACCAGTTTGTTTTCCATTGAGCAGATGATCCTGAATGACCGAATTTTTTTATTGTTAAGCGAAACAACCGGATCCTTCTTGCCTGCGGCGATTACTTTTTTCATGTGCGCAATCAATACCCCTTGCGCCGCTTCCGGTGGAGCCGCCATAATACCGGAAACGAGAAAGATGTTGTTGAAGCAGAAAAAATTCAGCCGGTCATAGGTACATTCAGTTTTAAAGATGATGGCGCCATCAAACAGTTTTTCTATCACCGCATTTGGGAGCCGTTCTTTTACCACTTCCGCAATGCAGTCCTGGAGGCCCGGAACAAAGGTTGCGTAATAGGTTAAAGTCGTATCATTCACCGGCATAAGTTGGCGCTTAACTGCACCCTGTGGTCCCTCCGCAGGTATCGCACTTCATACAGGTACCGTTACGGACAAGGGTGAAGAACCCGCAGGCCGGGCAGGGATCACCCTCGTAACCTTTGATCCGGGCCTGCGCGATTTTAATAGCCTCGCTTTGCTCTTGTGGTTTCGCTGAAAATTCCGGCGCCGTGGTTTCTGTTTTTGGTGACGCCGTAACAGTACCGGCCTTGTGAGCGGCGTGTCCGCCCGTTGAGGGCTTAAATCCCGCGCTTAATTTTTCCCGGCTCTTTCGTATTTTATCATCACCGGGATCTTCTGTATCACCCTTGGTGCCGGTGGCCAAAAGATCGTCGGGTTTGATCTGGCCCAGATCGCTGCGTTTAAGGTAACTGATCGCCAGGTCGCGGAAAATGTAGTCGATGACGCTGGTGGCCATCTTTACATAATCGTGGCCCTGGACCATGCCGTTGGGCTCGAAGCGGCTGAAGGTGAATGCGTCCACGTATTCCTCAAGGGGCACCCCGTACTGGAGGCCCAATGAGACGGCGATAGCAAAACTGTTGAGGAGGCTGCGGAAGGCTGCGCCCTCCTTGTGCATGTCAAGAAAAATTTCGCCCAAGTTGCCGTCATCGTATTCGCCGGTACGGATAAAAATCGAGTGGCCGCCGATTTTAGCTTTTTGGGTATAGCCCGTCCGGCGGTTGGGCAGCTCCCTGCGGAGCCCCCGGTGATCCGCCTTTGCCCGTTCCGGCGCTATGGGACGGTTCTGGACCAGCGCCTTTTCCACACTGAGGATCGTGTCCGCCAGCGGATCCGTGCCGGGGGCGAATGATGAGAGGGGCTGGGACAGTTTGGAGCCGTCACGGTAAAGGGCCACCGCCTTGAGGGCGCTCTTCCAGGAAAGCATGTAGGCGCCCTTCACATCCTCGTAACCCGCACTGTTGGGCATGTTGATGGTCTTGGAGATGGCCCCGGAGATGAAGGGCTGGGTGGCGGCCATCATGCCGATGTGGGCGGTCCAGGAGATGGAGCGGCGGCCGTTTTTCCCCGATGGGGTGGCGGTATCAAAAACCGGATAGTGTTCCTTTTTAAGGCCCGGCGCGCCCTCAAGCCCCATGGTTCCGCAGGCGAAGAGTTCCGCCTTTTCAATGTCGGCGGTGGAAAATTCCAGATGTTTCAATAAACTGAAACCGGGGAGGGACCAGGTGGCTTCGGGGATTTTGAGGGTCCCCTCGACAAATTCCCTGCCCAAAATCCAGGGGTTAAAGACCCCTTCCAGATTGAGGCTCGACTTAACCGCCTCTTCCGCAGCGGCGATGGTTTCCGGGGTAAAGCCTTTGGCCTTGAGCGCCTCGTGATTAAGGGGATTGAGATTCACCGGACCGTCCAGGGTTTTGTGTCCCGTGGCATAGGCGATGATCCCGGTTATATCCTTCGCCGAATAACCCAGAGCCTCCAGCGCAGGGGGTACCGACTGATTGATGATCTTGAAATAGCCCCCCCCGGCAAGCTTTTTAAATTTGACCAGGGCGAAATCGGGCTCCACCCCGGTGGTGTCGCAGTCCATCAAAAGGCCGATGGTCCCCGTGGGGGCAATGGCGCTGACCTGGGCGTTGCGGTAGCCGTGTTTTTCCCCAAGTTCCAGCGCCCGGTCCCAGGCTTGCTTCGCCGCGTCCAGCAGATAGGGCGGACAGGCCCCGGCGGCGATTCCCTTTGGCGGGGTGCGGACACCCTCGTATTCGGCAGCCGGGGTGTTGTTCGCCGCCCGGCGGTGGTTGCGGATCACCCGGAGCATGGCGTCGCGGTTGTCACTGTAACGGAGGAAGGGTCCCAGGCTCGCGGCCATCCGGGCGGACTGGGCGTAGGCCTCCCCGGTGAGTAGCGCCGAAAGGGATGCCGCCACCGCCCGGCCCTCTTCGGAATCGTAGGCCAGACCCATGATCATCAGGAGGCTCCCCAGGTTGGCAAAACCCAGCCCCAGGGTACGGTACTCGTAGGAAAGCTCCGCGATCCGGGGCGCGGGGAACTGTGCCATCACCACGGAGATTTCCAGGATCGTGGTCCAGATTTGAATGGCGTGCAGATAGCCCTCAACATCGAACTTTTTGTCCTGCTTGTCGTACAGTAACGCTAAATTTATTGACGCCAGATTACAGGCGGTATCATCCAGGAACATGTATTCCGAGCAGGGATTTGACGCCCGGATTTCGCCGCCCGCGGGGCAGGTGTGCCAGTCGTTGATCGTGGTGTGATATTGAAGGCCGGGGTCCGCGCACTGCCATGCGGAACGGGCAACCTGTTCCCAGAGCCCGCGGGCTTTGATCGTCTTTTTATCGGGTGTGTTTTCGGCCTTGCCGGTTCTCCGGCCGGTAAGCTCCCAATCATCATTATCCAGCACCGCCTTAAGGAAGTCGTCGCTTACCCGAAGACTGTTGTTCGATGACTGCCCCGACACGGTGTTGTAGGCCTCGTCGTCCCAGGCGGTGGAGAAAACCTGGGGGTTCACCTCTTCGTCCCCCTGTTCCAGCCGCCGCAGTATCTGGTACAAATAGGTGGGAGGAATCTTGTCACCCAGGGCGTTCCGCAGCACCGCCGCTAACTCGTGATTGTGTTCGGCGTTGAACTTGTCCGCCTCCGGCCCACGGAAACCGGCCAGGGCCTTTTTCAAACCATCAAGGTGTTTCTTTACAATGGAAGAACCGGTAACCATGGAGGCCACCTTGTGCTCTTCCCCGGCCTTCCAGTTGATGTACTTCTCCACATCGGGATGGTCCGCGTCCAGTGTGACCATCTTGGCCGCCCGGCGGGTAGTGCCCCCGGACTTGATCGCCGAGGCGGAGCGGTCCCCGATTTTGAGGAACGAGAGCAGCCCCGATGAGACCCCGCCGCCGGAAAGTTTTTCATCCGCCGCCCGAATCCGGGAAAAGTTGGACCCCGTGCCGGAGCCGTACTTGAAAAGCCGGGCCTCACGGGTCACCAGGTCCATGATGCCGCCATCGTTTACGAGGTCATCTTCAACGGAGAGGATAAAACACGCATGGGGCTGCGGCCGCTTGTAAGCGCTTTCGGATTTTTTCAGTTTTTGGTCCGCGGGATCAAAGTAGTAATGCCCCTGCGCCGGACCGTCGATACCGTAGACCGCATAGAGCCCGGTATTGAACCACTGGGGGCTGTTGGGGGCCGCAAGCTGGTGGGTCAGCATGTAGCAGGTCTCGTCGTAAAAGGCCTTTTCGTCGGCCTCGGTGTCGAAATACTTGTTCCGCCGCCCCCAGTCCATCCAGGTGTAAGCCAGCCGGTGGAAAACCTGCCGGGCGTCGTGTTCCGCCCCGTCCTCGGGAAGGGCCGCGCCGCTTTCGTCTTTGGCCGACTTGCCGGCCCATTCCTTCCATGCGTAGATTTTGCCGCGGGGTACCCCCGCCTTGCGGAAATATTTCTGGGCGATAATGTCCGCCGCAATCTGGCTCCAGA
>BOAV01000069.1 GCA_026002045.1 Spirochaetia bacterium
GAACCCCGTTTCTCCCACCATCTCTTTGATCGCTATAAGCTTCCTGCTCTTTTTTGCCATACCCCCTCCCTCCGGGGTATTTTATCATGGTTTTACGTCTATGAGGAATTTCTATGCGTTTATCCTGCCTCGGGTGCCCCGCCTTCTTCCTTAATCCCCGCCAGCGCCGCCGCAACGATGCTGTTCCGGGCGGCGGCTACCGCGTTGGGGTGGATGGCGGAAATAGGCTCCCGGTCTGTGCCCGCCCCGGTGAGCACCGAAATGTGGGCGGCGGGGTAGTGGGTCAGGGTTTCCGCGAAGGGCTCAAAAATGGCTTCCACGTTGTCGATGATCCAGGCCCGGCGGGCCTCGCCTTTGGCATCCTGCATGGTTTTGAGGGTAACCTCAAGCTGCTCAATTTCCGCCTTGGCAACTTCAACCCAGGATGACACCTCCGCCTTTGCATTGAGGATGGCCTTGTCACGGGATGCCAGGGCCGGGGTGATGATCTCCGCACGGTAGCGGTTTTTGAGCATTTCGATGTTCTGTTTTTCCGCCTCAAGCTGGGCGGTAATCCCCGATGTCCGGGCCCGTGCGTCTGCGCTGGCCTGTTCGACACCGACCTTTTGCCGCTGGGTTTCCTCCGCAAGCCGCACCCGCACCTCCGCCCGGAGCCGTTCCAACTCATTTTTGAGGTTCTTGACTTCGGTCTCCGCACGGCGGGCCTCGGCCTGTTCGGCGCTGGCGGCCTTTGCTTCCGCCTGTGCCTGCCGGGCGCTGGTTTCCGCGCTGGCGGACTGGATGCGCTTCAAGAGGGCGATGTACAGGTCCGGCTCCTCAACGCCGGGCAGCCGGTGGTCGTCCACATCGGCAATGTTCATGGTGGTGATTTCCAGCCCGATGTTTTCAAGGTCCCCTTTGCAGACGTTGATCATCTTGGCAACCAGAATGTCCTTGTCCTTCATCACCTGTTCCGGTGTCATGCTGGCGATGGAATCCCGCAGATGCCCTTCGATGATGTCCCCGGCGATCTTGGCCAGGTTCTCCCGGTCCGCCGCCAGATTGAGAATCCGGGTGACCGCGTAGGACCGGCCCGCCTCGTTGCTGGCAATGGCGAAGGACACCGTGGCCTTTACGTTGAGGGGCACGATCCCCGCAGCGATGGCGGAATCCACCACCACCTCAATGGTGATGGGAGTAAGGTCGAATTTGCTGAACCGCTGGAGTATGGGGATGATGAAGGCCCGGCCTCCGCTGAATGTGCGGAAGCCTTTGGGTCTCTCCGAACCGGTAACCACACCGAGTTCGTTTCCCCCGACTATCTTCATGTTGGTGAGAAGTTGGATCAGGATGGTGATTCCTACTAAGCCCCCCAAAACGCTTACAAACACTATCATCTGGAGCCTCCTTTGGAAGCGGCGCCTGACACCGCTAATGCGGCTAAAGCTTTCACATTGACCCCGAAGGCATCGGCAAAGATTTTGAGGAAGTCCGCGAAGGCCCGGGGCCCCCGGTTGACCGCGCCGGAAAAGCCCTCGTCATCATCCATAACGATGTAGCTGTCCACCGAACCGGCTTTGGCGGCGGCCATATATTTTTCAAAGAGCAGGGGCAGTTTCTGCTGCAGGAACATGACGCTTGAGGCGTCATCCCCGTAACGGCCCAGAAGAGCGGCCTTGGATTTGAGGATGTCGTTCCGGGCAGATTGAAGTATGCCCACGGCGCTGCGCTCCCCGTCGGCGAGAATTCGGGCCTCCTCCTCCTGGGCTTCCGCTTCCAGGGTTACGGCGGTGAGGTTCTTGAGTTTTTGCAGTTCCACCAATTGGCCCTGCACCGCCGCCTCCCCGGCGTTGGCCGCTTCGATAATGGCCTGATCCGCCCTGAGCTTGGCTTCGCTGATGAGCCCTGCGGATTCCCGGCGGTAAACCTCAAGCTCCTGCCGGGCGGCAATGATCGCCTCATCGGCCTTGTTCCGGGACACCTCGATCCGTTTGAACGCGTCGCTTTCCGCCTGATCCGCAATGGCCCTCAGCCGGGATTCCTCGATTTCCACCAGTCGGCGTTTTTCCGCCAGAGTTTTTTGGGCCAGGTTGGCGATGTAGTTTGAAGTATCCCAAATTTTTTGCAGGGATACTGAAACGACCTTCATCCCGAAAGAACGGAGGTCCGAGTTGATATCCGAAAAAAGTTCCGCCCGGAACTGGGCCCGCTCCCCCATATTGGCGTCGTCGTTATGCTCACCGGAACTGTCCGGCACATCCTCCATGCCGATGGCCTGCAAGGGGGTGGCCTTGTTCAGAGCCCCCCGGAAGTTGCCCACCAGGGTCTGCTGGATCTGGTCGTGGATCTGTTGGATGTCCTTACCCATGAGCCGCTCCACCGCGCTGTAGAGCATGGCCTCGTCGTCGTCGTCAATGCAGACGCAGGCGGTGGCGTCCGCCCCCACGGTGATCCCGTTGGCGCTATTCACCCCTTCCACCCGTACATTGATGGGAAACACGTCCAGGTCCAGACTGCCGATGGCCTGGAAGTAGGGGATCACGACGGCCCGGCCCCGGTCCACCGTAAAGCCGAAGGTCTTGCCGTGGCGTTTGGTCTTCCGCCCCGTGACCACGAGAATTCGATCCGGCAGGGTCACATGGATGATCTTTTTCAGGGCAACGATGAGAAAAATAAAAGCTGCAACCCCAAGGCCCCCGTAAAAAAGCCCCTGAAGGGAATTCACCAATCCGCCGTACATAGGTACCTCCGCTTATATCGCCTCTATCCAATAGAAGTTTTCGTCGTATTCTATTATTTGCACCTCAGCGCCCTTAGGGAAGGCCGCGTCACTATTCCGGCAGCGGACATAGATTTCCGTCTCCGTACCAAAACGCCGCACCAGCGCCTTGCCTATCTCACCGGGATTAACCGGCACCAGAATGAGCGCCTTTTCCATCAAAAGCTCTTCACTTTTTATTGAAGAATCCAGGTCCCGCCGAAGAAACTTCCGCAGCAGCCGGGTCAGCACTGCAATTCCGATGCCTACTCCCACACTCCAGATCAGGCTCTGTCCCCGGCTTAACCCGGTAAACAGGGCAAAGAGTCCGGTCGGCCCCGCACCCAGGGCGAAGTACACCGCCAGCCGGAGCAGCCCCAGGATTGCGGTGACGATGCGAATGCCGGTCCCGGCGGAACCCAGTTGGGACCCGTGATCATGGCCGGTTGCAGCAGCATCCCCATGGCCGCTGTCACCGTGACCGGCGCTGTCTCCGCCGTCTCCATGGCCTGCGGCTCCGGCATCGTCTCCCGAATGGTCAAAGACCCCCAGGAAATCGACAATGGTGATCCCCAGGCCGAAAACGGTGAGGGCCGTATAGATAACGAATAAATTCCCCATCAGCGTATTATTGCTTATGGCGGGGTAAGATAGCAAGAGCTTATTCGCTCCCTTGTCAAAGAACTTAAATCCTTTTATATTTTACATATGTGAACTTATGAGTTATGAACTTACAAGATATGAACTTGTAAGTTCACAAAATGATATTGATTGTAAGGAGGAAGCAGATGTTTTTTGGACGGGATAGAGAATTGGCCCATTTGGAAGCACTTTACAAGACCGATGAATTTCAATTTGTGGTTATGTACGGAAGGCGGCGTGTGGGCAAGACCGCGCTCATTTCAGAATTCATCGATCTGCAGCACAAACCGGCCATCTTTTTTTCCGCCCAGGAATATGACGCCCCGACAGCGTTGCAGCTCTTTTCAGAACGGGTTTATGAATATTTCGGCCTTACGAATTTGCCGCCCTTTGACAACTGGCCCCGTGTTCTGGAATTTATCGCCCGGCGGGCTATGACGGAGCGGATCATCCTGGCCCTGGATGAATTCCCCTATCTGGCCGCCGCCAATAAATCGATCCCTTCGGTGCTGCAAAACATCATTGACCATCACTTTAAGCATTCAAAAATTTTTTTGATTTTATGCGGTTCCAGCATCGGTTTTATGGAGCGGGGGGTGTTGAGCGAAAAAAGCCCCCTCTACGGCAGGCTCACTTCCAGGATGGAAATTATGCCCTTTAGTTATCTGGACAGCGCGAATTTTTTCCTCCGCTACAGCCTTACTGATAAGGTCGCCGCATACGGCATCATGGGGGGAATTCCCCAGTACCTTCTGCGTATTAACGATTCCCGTAACCTTAAAGATAATATTGTCGCCGGAATTTTGTCGAAAGCCTCGGCTTTATACGAGGAGCCCCGGAATCTTCTGAAAGAAGAACTGCGGAAGCCCATGATCTATAATGTGATTATCGAAGCGGTTGCCAAGGGTCAGACCCGGCTTAACGATATCGCTACAAAAACAAATATACCCCGTGACAAATGCCTTAAATACATTCGATCCCTGCTGGATCTGCATATCCTGATGCGGGAAACCCCTGTCGGGGAAAATGCAGGCAGACGCAGTATTTATAAACTTACGGATAACTTTTTTAAATTTTGGTACGCCTTTGTTTTTGAGAATGCGGAACTGGTGGAACAGGGAAACGGCGAAGCCCTGTATGACTCAATTGTCTCCCCGGTTCTTTCCGAATACCTGGGCGCTTATATTTTTGAGGACATCTGCAAGGATTATCTGCGGCGGATAAATGGTGACAGTAACGCTGTGGGAATCAAGCTGCCATTTCTTTTTACCGGTATCGGCCGCTGGTGGGGCACAAACCCAAAGACACGCAGGGAAGAGGAGATCGATATTTTGGCGTTTCATAAAAACGAGGCCCTTTTCTGCGAATGTAAGTGGACCACAAAAATGATGGGGGCGGATGTACTTGCGGCCCTGAAGGAAAAGGCCGGTCTGTTCCCGCAGTATACTTCAAAACACTACGCCCTCTTTTCAAAATCGGGCTTTAACGCGGAGCTGAAACGGCTGGCGGCCCAATCGGGGGATACTTTGCTGATAGACCTAAAGGGCTTGTTTGCGGTAGACTAGGCCCATAATGAGGACCGCCGCGTTAGCGGTGTGTTAATCCTACCTATACGAAAGCGGAGCGAAGCGACGCATGGACAAGCTCATCATCAAGGGAGCGCGGGAGCACAACCTTAAAAACATCGACCTGGAACTACCCAGGGATAAACTTATTGTCATTTCCGGCCTTTCCGGCTCGGGGAAGAGTTCCCTGGCCTTTGATACCATCTTTGCCGAGGGGCAGCGGCGCTATGTGGAGAGCCTTTCCGCCTATGCCCGGCAGTTTCTGGGCCGCATGGACAAGCCCGACCTGGATTACATTGAGGGGCTTTCCCCGGCAATTTCCATAGAACAGAAAACTACCCACCGGAACCCCCGGTCCACCGTGGGGACCGTCACCGAAATTTACGACTACTACCGGCTCCTCTACGCCCGCATCGGCGTTCCCCATTGCCCCCAGTGCGGCAGGGAGATTCGGGAACAGCCCGTGGACCAGATCATCGACACGATTATGGCCATGGGGGAGGGAGTGCGCATCCAGTTGCTGGCCCCGGTGATCCGGGGGAAGAAGGGGGAGCACCAGAAGATCGTTGAGGACGCCCGGAAGGCCGGGTTTGCCCGGGCCCGGATCGACGGGGTGGTGATGAACCTGGACGATGAGACCGCCATTAAGCTGGACAAACAGAAAAAACATTCCATAGAGATTGTGGTGGACCGGCTGGTGATCAGTCCCGAAATCCGGTCCCGGCTGGCGGAGTCCGTGGAAACCGCCCTCAACGCTGCGGACGGGATCATGCTGGTGGCGGTGCAGAAGGGGGATGCCAAAGGCGGCGCGGAGGAACATTTTTTCAGCCAGAAGAACGCCTGCCCGGACTGCGGTATCTCCATTCCGGAATTACAGCCCCGGCTCTTTTCCTTCAACAACCCCTACGGGGCCTGCCCGGCCTGTTCCGGCCTGGGGGTAAAGCTGGAATTCGATCCGGATCTCGTCATCCCCAATCGGTCCCTGTCTTTTAATGAAGGAGGCTGCGTCCCTTATAATCCCGACGCCCCCTGGTATCGCAGCCGTTTTGAAGCCTTGGCAAAGCATTTCAGGTTCAGCCTGAATACTCCCTTTAAGGACCTGCCCAAAAAGGTGATGGATGCCATCCTCTATGGTACCAAGGACGATATTGAGATTCACTACAAAAACAAGGAAGGGACCAACCATTTTGATTACAACTCCCGGTTCCTCGGGGTTCTGGAGGAGCTGAAGCGCCGATACATCGAAACCCAGTCCTCCGGGATAAAGGACTGGCTGGAAAAGTTCATGAGCCAGAAGCCCTGCGAGGAATGCGGGGGCAAGCGGCTCAAGAGGGAGGCCCTGGGTGTCACCGTGGGGGGCAAGAACATCTGGGAGCTTTCCAGCTTTTCGGTTACCGATTCCCTCAAATTTTTCGATTCCGTCAAATTCAACCGGAATGAAAAAAAGATAAGCTACCAGATTTTGAAGGAGATTAACGCCCGGCTGGGGTTCATGCAGAACGTGGGTCTGGATTACCTCACCCTGGAACGGAAGTCCGCCACCTTGTCAGGCGGGGAGGCCCAGCGTATCCGGCTGGCCACCCAGATTGGGTCCAGCCTCGTGGGGGTACTCTACATCCTGGACGAGCCTTCAATCGGCCTCCACCAGCGGGACAACCAGCGGCTCATCGACACCCTTTTGTACCTGCGAAATTTGGGTAACACCCTGATCGTGGTGGAGCATGACGAGCAGACCCTCCGCACCGCCGACTATATTGTGGACCTGGGGCCCGGCGCCGGGGTTCACGGGGGCGAGATTGTGGCCCAGGGTACGCCAAAAGAGGTGATGACCGCCGAGGACAGCCTTACCGGGCAGTATCTGGCGGGAACTTTAACGATGAAGATCCCCCAAAAGCGGCGGCAGGGGAACGGCAACTTTATCCGCCTGACCGGCGTTACCGAGCATAACCTCAAGGGCATTGATGTAAAAATCCCCCTGGGGGTCTTTACCTGCATCACCGGGGTTTCCGGTTCCGGCAAGTCCACCCTGCTGAGTGACGTGCTCTACCCGGCTCTGTCGAATCAGGTTTACGGTTCCAATCACCCGGAAGGGGAATATGAGGCCATGGAAGGGGCGGAATTTATCGACAAGGTGATCGATATCGATCAGAGCCCCATCGGCAGAACCCCACGGTCGAATCCCGCAACCTACGTGGGGGTCTTTTCCGGCATCCGGGACCTCTTTGCCAGCCTGCCCGAGGCAAAGATGCGGGGCTACAAGCCGGGGCGCTTCTCCTTTAATGTCCGGGGCGGACGCTGCGAAAACTGCTCCGGGGACGGGACCATCAAGATCGAAATGAATTTCCTCCCCGATGTGTATATCACCTGCGATGTGTGCCACGGCCGGCGTTTCAACAAGGAGACCCTGGAAATACGCTTTAAGGGTAAGAATATCGCGGACGTGCTGGATATGACCATCGAGGAAGCGGCGGATTTTTTCGTCTCCATACCCCACATCAGCCGGAAGATGGACACCCTCCTGTCGGTGGGTCTGGGGTACGTCAAGCTGGGCCAGTCCGCCCTCACCCTGTCAGGCGGCGAGGCACAACGGGTCAAGCTGTCCCTGGAACTTTCCAAGCGATCCACCGGCAAAACCCTGTATATTCTGGATGAACCCACCACGGGGCTCCACTTCGCGGATGTGAAGCAGCTCATGGAGGTGATCCAGCGGCTGGTTGACCAGGGGAATACGGTGGTGATGATCGAGCATAACCTGGACGTGCTCCTCCAGGCGGACCACCTGATCGACCTGGGGCCTGAGGGGGGCGACAAGGGCGGGGAAGTGGTGGTGACAGGCACCCCTGAAAAGGTGGCGGGCCATAGCAAGTCCTATACGGGAATCTATATCAAGGAATTGTTGGATCGGAACCGCTCAGGCCGGCAGTCTGGGCGCAGGGCCGGATCTTCCCGGCGGATATGAGCGGCGCCCCGTCCCGGCTTGCAAGAATAATCCTCATCGCCATCATTCTGTTTTTTTCCCATACTTTTACCGTCTGGGCGGGCGGGCAGTCCGATCGAAAAAAAGGGGCCGCCGCGCCGGCTGCCCCCGCCACTCCGGCTGTTCCTGCGGCGGCTCCGGGTGAGGATATAATAGAAGAAGAAAATGAGGGCTCTGCAACAGAGGAAGGTGAAGCTGATGCAGATGGCGCTGCAGAACTTCCCGCAGAGATCCCTTCGGAAGAAGCCGAAGCGGGGCCGAGTCCCGAAGAATCCGTCATAGATATGGACATTAAGACCTCCACTCTGACGGAATTGGCTTCCTGGTGCCGGAGCCTGGGGCTTTCCGAGGGGGGGACCAGGGAAGAACTTGCACAACGGCTGCGGGATCATTTTCATGTGACGGCTCAGTCTGCAGCCGGTAAAGAGGAAAGCGGCAAAAAGGTTATCACCATTGAATCCGCCCGGAGTACCGAATATTTTACCCTGGATGTGGTAGATGAGGAATATGCCCGGCTTCGGGGGGATGTCATAGTCAGCCTCAAAGACGGGGAGGCCCTGCACCGGATAACGGCGAGGGAAATTCTGTATAACCGGACCCGGAACCTCTTAACCGCCATCGGGGGGGTAAAATATGTCAAGGAGGAAGGGGAGATCATCGAGACCTTTAGCGGGGATAACATCACCGTAAACCTGGATAACTGGTCCAGTATTTTTATGGACGGAGTTTCGGAAAAATCCCTTCAGAACGAAGAGACCACCTACCGTTTTGCGGGGACCGTAATTTCCCGCACCGACGAGGATGTGACGGTTCTGACCAATGCGGAAATCAGTAATGCCGCCAATCCGGAAGCTTTGTGGTCCCTGAAGGCCGGAAAGCTATGGCTCCTTCCGGGGGCGGATTTTGCCATCTTCAATGCCTTCCTCAAGGTAGGGGAAATTCCCGTCTTATATATTCCCTTCTTTTATTGGCCCGCCGACGAGGTGATTTTCCACCCCGTGCTGGGTATGCGTTCCCGGGAAGGGGCTTTTGTGCAGACCACCACCTATATCCTGGGCCGGCCCAAGGCGGCGGCCACATCGGAAAATTCCCTCACCAAAATGATGGGAGGCGGGCCGGATATGGAAAGGGTGCAGGAGGGGTTATTCCTGCGAAGCACCGGCAAGAAGGTGCAGAACTCCGATGAAATCAGCCTTAAGGCGATGATTGACTACTATACCAATCTGGGCGCCTACCTGGGGACTGATCTGATCCTGCCTAAGAAGGGCATACTCAACTCCCTTGATCTGTCCCTGGGGATAGGGTTTACCAGGGATGTGGTCATGCTGCCGAATGGCAATTATACCCCCTTTGCCCGTTACGACGGGACCAGCGACTGGAACAAATCCCGGCTTTTTTCTTTGGAGATTCCGTTCCGCTACCGGCTTAAGACAAGCGGCTCCCTGGGGGGGAAGTATGGTTCCCTGTCCTGGGATATTCCCTTTTATTCCGACCCCTATGTGAATAGTGACTTTCTGAACCGCAGCGAGACCATGGACTGGGTCCGCCTGATGCAGGATGGGTCTGCCGCTTTCGAAGATAATGAAACTTCCACTATTGAATCCAGCTATCAGTGGCGGCTGAACGGATCGGTAACGCCCTCCCTCCCTGCCGTCATTCAGCCCTATATTTCGACCCTTTCCCTTTCCAGTATTACCAGTACCATGGAATTCCGGAGTAGGGAACTGGCCGTAAGCCATCC
This sequence comes from Spirochaetia bacterium, assembly GCA_026002045.1. Classification (GTDB taxonomy): domain Bacteria; phylum Spirochaetota; class Spirochaetia; order Treponematales; family Breznakiellaceae; genus BNUT01. Next base: position 9,663 of record BOAV01000069.1, read on the forward strand.
TGAATACAATGCCTATTCCCCAAGCCGGACTTTTTTCTATCCCGACAAAATTACCCTCTATTCCATGACTTTATCCATCGCCGGAACCCCCCTGACCCTGGGAGCCGGTACAACTCAGGCGGCACAGGTAAAGGACCCCTCCCCGGAGGATGATCCCTTTAAAAATATCGGTGTACCCCGTTCTCCCTGGGGGCCTGCGGTGGAAGGGGCCAAGGTAACTGAGGATTCTGTAAACCTGGTTCCCCCGGCGCTGGCCCAGCGTTTTGAAATCAGACGGCCCGGGGGACCCAAATTCAGTATTGATTACCGGCTTACCCCCACCGCTGCATCGGAATTACAGTTCCGCAACAATTTTAACCATTGGCAAAAGGCTGAGGATATCGACTGGGAAGAGGTTTCTTCGGTGCTTACCAATATCCGGGGGGATGCCAGTACTTCTTTTTCGCTCAACGATCCCAATGGGCTCTATTCAAGCAGTTTTCAGCTCAACGGTACCGGTTTCTGGAAGGATTATTCCTATGTTAATGAAGAAGCAGAGGAAGTTATTGCCGCCGGAACCGAGCAGGCTTTCCGCAATTCCGGGGCAAATAAGGATAGATTCTTTTCTACGTCCTACAACTTTTCGACCACCGTAAAGCCCCTGTACTTCAGCTCCGTATGGGGAAATTCAAGCATCCAGTATGAATTGAAGGGGCTTCTGGCACAGTCGGTCTTTAAGAATGGGAATGGCAAGCCCGGCAGTCCCACCTTACAGGACGAGCCGGAATGGGAAGTTAAATACGGTCACTTTGATAAGGATTCCGAGGATAAGGATTATCTGAATTCCCATGCGGTAATCACCAATATTGCCGCCGATGTGTTGGGTAAGGCCCAAACCTTTAAGTTCACTGCGGATCTTCCCCCCAGAAAGGAAGTGAAACTTAAGTGGGATGCCACCCTGCGGGCCTGGATTGCGCAGGTCACCGTCGGCACGGGGATCGCCTTCCCTGACAAGGACGAGGATAAGACCGCGAGCCGGATCATGGAGGAAGAAAAGAAGGATTACAAGCTGGACCCCCTCGACGTAACCGGGACCTTCACCTTTTGGAAATACGGCGACCTTAAACAGACTATGAAGTTTGATATGGAAAAGAATAACTTTACCAGTCTTACTACCAGTCTGAATATCTGGGGCTTTATGGCTTATTTTCAGGCGTCATATTCTAAACCCTGGGAATTCAAATACACGCCGGGGGCTACTTCCGGCAACGGATGGTTTCAAACGGCGGAAGAAACATTCCATCCTGATTCGTTTGCATTTGGCTACGCCCGGATTTTTAAAAAGGAAAACCTCTGGAAAAACCGGCTTTCTTTCTCGGTGAACGTCGATACAAAGATGACCTTTAATCTCCAGCAATATACCGCTTCCGATTTTTATTTCAACCTGGGATTTACCCTGGGGATAACTAAATTTATCGATATTTCCTTTTCTACCAAGTCGACAAATAAAGTAATTTACCGGTATTTCAAGGATATGCCGGGTTTTCAAATTCCCCTCCCGCTGCCTGAAGGGGATCAGAACAACTTTTTCCTCGATCTGTTCAATTCTTTCCGGTTTGACGATGAGGCGCTGCGGAGAAGTTCAGGTTTTAAGCTGTCGGAATTTCAACTTGATGTAACTCATCACCTGGGGGACTGGAACGCCAAGCTGGGAATGATCCTCAAACCCTATCGTGACGAGACCGGCCCCATCCCCAAATACAAATTCAACACCGAGCTGTCCTTTTTGGTCCAATGGATTCCCATCAGCGAGATAAAAACCGACATGAAGTTAGATAAAGAGGTATGGACGGTCAAATAGGCCCAGCCCCCCTGCAACCGTGGCGGCCCACGGGCACAGACTCGGCGGCGGGAGGGCGGCGCATTGCCGCTTCCATCGCCCGTCCTCAAAACGGCGAACATGGGTTCGCCATTTTTGCGGGTTCGCGATGTTCAGCGGTAACGCACCGCCCTCCCGCGCCTATGGCGAAAATGGGAAGCGGCTGATGGGGCGTTCCACCGGGGAAACCAATATGACGGCGGCAAGGGTAAGGTGCAATAAACTTTTGAAAGAGGGTAAACTTGTTCCCAATACTGATTATGTGCCGACTTTCGCGGAGTACGCCCAGGGCTGGTGGGAGTGGGAGACCTGCGCCTACCTCAAGAAGCGGCGCAAGCGGGCTGCCCTGACGCAAGCCTACGCCGATAATAACCGCAAGAATCTGAAAAACCAGCTTATCCCTTACTTTGGGGAAATGCCTTTGGATAAAATTACCAAAGCGGATATTGAAAACTGGTTTGATGAGACGATCGACAAGGATTATCAAAACACCACGATTAACGGCTGGTTCGGTACTTTGAAAACTATGCTGATTGAAGCGGCGGAACGAAAACTCCTGCCGAAAGATCCGACCGACAAGATGGAGCGGCTTATCAATGACCGGAAGGAAATCAGAATCATTACTCCCGCAGAATTCAAAAAACTGTTTGTGAACGATTGGCGGCGGGTGTGGGATAATGATCTGATTACATACACGGCAAATAAACTTGCTGCCCTGACGGGCATGAGTGCCAAAAAGCCTGCGGCTTTTTGGCTTGGAGTTTGCGCTATACGCAAACTCCACACATTTATTTCATGGAGTTTTGCTTCGCAAAACTCCCAAGACGAAAAGCCATAGGCTTTTCGTCAGGCTACCGGGACACGAAAACGAAAGACAAAACAAACATTCCGCTGCCGCCTAATCTGATCGATGACCTTATGAAACTCAAGCGCATGAACGGGGACGGCTTTGTGTTCTCCCTCGATGGCGGGGCAACGCCGATACGCCGGAAAACCATGTATGACGATTTCCACGGCGCCGGAACTAAAGTTCCTTGGCGGAATATCGGCATGAGTGATGACGAGATTGCGGAACGGCATTTGCATTTGCACGGGTGGCTCTTTGAATTGCCGCGCAAGCGGCTACCTTCTTCAACACAGAACTTTTGAAAGGCGGTTTGTCTATTCTGCAAACGCAGGCTATTACCCGGCATAAGTCCGAGCGTATGACGGAATGGTATCTGCATTTTGACGCTTCCGAATTTGTGAAGGCAAAACAAGTACAGGAAGATCTTTTAAGCCCTGATGTCAAAAAGCCGGTTAAAAGCAAAGCGGCTGCGCCTGAAAAGGCGGCAAAGGGCGGCAAGACGAAGGGGAGCAAAGCGGCGTCCGGCAAGACCGGGCGGGTGCCGCCCTTCCCTGGGCAAGAGGATACCAAAAAACAGAAACGGGCATAGCCCTTCCCTTCGCCTAACGCTCAAGCCCCTGCCGGATTGCGCCGGCGGGGGCTTTTTTAGTGCGCCCAGCATGGGCGATAACTTGGCGGTGAAAGTCCGCTATGCGCTTGGTAGTAAGAAGCATTAGCCAAAGACAAGGGTGTCCATTGTGAGGTGGAATCTGAAGGAAGTTGGAGGCAAAATCCCGGACAGACGAACAGAAACCGCATACAAGGCATATACAAGGTGGACGAGTCTGCTAAACAAGACAAAGTCCTAAAGGTCAAAAAAAAAACCTAAACTACCCGAATCTTGTGAAGTAAATGCGGCTGTCGCATGGGAGGAAAGTTACCGGCTCTTACCCTAAACTTGACCCACAATTTTAGCTAACCATGCTATAATTTTTGCAAAAGCCAAAGCTCTGGGAGGGGATATGGCAGAATGCAAGGAATTTAGCATGGGCAAAGAATTTGCCGGACTGGATTTCCAT
>BOAV01000070.1 GCA_026002045.1 Spirochaetia bacterium
AGACTATGAATATACATAACGGAGGTTGCCATGGGAAAAGACGAAAAAGACCTGCTTGAGACCTACCGGGACATGACCCCGGAAAACAAGGCCACGTTCCTGGCCATGATTCACGCCGCCCACGCCGGGCAGGAAAACGCCCGGAAAAGGTATGAACGGCCTGTCCCCGCCGATCTGGCTATCCCGGAGGTCACGGCATGAAAGCAATTTCTCCCATAGATCATTCCGATCCCCTGTCCCTATATGGGGCAGGGGTCCTTAGCCGACTGGCCGGGAAGATACTTTCAGAGAAAATTGACCGATTGGTGTCCATTTTTGATAAGGATCGAAAGGCTTTATTGGATGAATTGAACAAAACCATTGAAACCGCCAACGCAAAGTTCATAAAACCGACCACCGATCCGCCGGAACCTAACCCTATGGAGTTGATGATCCTGTTTCTGGAAAAAAGCGGTTTCGATGTTTTAAGCATAGACGGAACATACCAAAATCCGTTCCCATCTCCGTTTACAGACCTGCATTTTATGCGGGATGGATACGCAAAATTTGATATTTGCATAAAAACCGAAAGAGGTCCCGGCGATATTTTGGCGATTATTCGTACCGATGGATGGCAAATAGAAAAATTTAAAATCCATAAGTCAACCTCTGTCATTTCCGTTTCAAAAATAATCCCTTGGGAGTTTGGAAAGAAGGAGGTGTCCGCATGAATGAACTACTAGCGTTTAATTTTGAGGGTAAACAGGTCAACGCTTTTCAAAAGGACGGCGAACCATGGTTTGTGGCAAAAGAAGTGGCCGGGGTTTTGGGCTATGCCGATGGAAGTAACCCGGCAAGGCTTTTTGACCACGTACCCGAAGAATGGAAGGGGGTGAATCCGATTCACACCCCTGGCGGGAAGCAAAATATGCTCTGTTTATCCGAGCAGGGCCTGTATTTCTTCCTTGCCCGGTCTGATAAACCGGCGGCGCTGCCCTTCCAGAAGTGGATAGCCGGGGAAGTGGTGCCCGCCATCCGAAAAACCGGCTCCTACGATCAGAAAAACGCCCAGAAGCCCCCGGCCTTTGCCCCGGTAGCCATCAATGACTGGCGGACCATCCGGGAGCTCCGGCTGGCGGCTAACAAGGGTTACATCACCCCCGCTGACTTCCGCGCCCGTCTGGGCTTTACCCCCATGCGGCCGGCGGCACCCATCCCCGAGCAGAAACTGCTGGACTTCAAGGCCGAAAACGAGCGGCTCAGGGAAGAAAACCGGCTCCGGGTGGCGGAGGTCGAGGCCCTGGGCGGCATAACCAGCGACCGCGAAGATATCGCGGCCCTGTACGGGAGGCGGTGATGAGTACCCAGGAGTTTGCCGATCTCAAGCGGCAGCTATCCGAGCTTGAAGCGCAAATGGCAAAGCTCGTGATCAGGTTTGCCGCGCTATCGGATGAGGTCCACAAACTTCATGCGGAAATTCACGCCGCTGTAGCGGCGCGGTGAGCCGTGGGGCCTATCGGGTTGTTCCTGAACCTTCCGGCGATGGAAGCGGAGCCGGAGCAGCACGATTTCCGCTGCGGCGTTTCATGTGTGCGGCCCTGTATGGACTGCCTGCGGATTGAGCAGTGCATGAGTTATGGGGCGCACAAGGACTGTAGGAATTGTGAGTGGAGAGAAATTTGTTTGGAATCAAAACCAGTTTTAGAGGAGGGTTTTATGGACTATAGGTTTTTTCAGACGCTGATTTATCAGTATAAGGCCGGGAAAATAAGCCGGGGATTGTTCGTCATGGAGTGGGCGGCGGAGCAAAAACGGCAGGGGGCAGTATGACAGAACTACTGCCGACAAAGGGCAAACCGGCGGAACCGCCGCAGAGGCCGGAACACAAAAGAAAGGAGTTTAACATGAGCATATCCAAAGACACGGCGCTGTCTATTTTGGCGGCGTATGAAAAGATTGAGCTGATTGAAAAGGCAATCAGGATTACCGAGGGAGGAGTACGGGTGCCCGGAATTGTGCTGTATGACGGCAAAAGCGATTTGCACATAGAGGTTAGTAACGCTATCGCCATTGAAGCCCTGAATCATGCGCTGGTGGCGGCACGGGCGGAACTGGATGCGGCGAATCAAAGGGCGCTTGAGGAATTGAAATGACCTTTCCGCCGCGCAGGTTTATCAAGCGGCGAGCTTTTGGGACCGTAGTTTAATGGTAGAAAATGGGCTGCTAGTATCTGACGAAATTACCCTGGAAAATTGGGGAATAGTCAGAGAAACCAGCGCAAGATGCAGGTTCGATCCCTGCCGATCCCCGTATTCTTTTAGCAGGAGGTAATGCTTATCGAATAAATACAGAGAGAAATATGAGTATGTACGGCTGGATAGTGGGTCAATGGCGTTGCTATGGCAGACTTCGATGTCTGTCAGCCGTGGTTTTTTAGGGGGGGTAATGGTTTTATTTATTGTGCATATTGCGCTGTTTTTAATCAATTTGTTTGCCGTGGTATTTATGGCAACACCGACACCGCAACTGGAAAAATCTGTCAAGGGCTGGATTTTGTTCGGCATTTTTGAAGCGTGTGTGGTGTTCTTTGCGGCATCTATCGGCCTCGATGTGGCAACGCTATGGGGGTAGAACGCGGCAGGGGGCCGAGGGCGGTCTACTTAAACGGTGTGTATTTTAAAAGCATGAAGGAAGCCGAGGCAAACTCGATGCGGCTGGCAGGGAGGCACGTACGACTATGGGATATTTATCGACTGCTGGAAAACAAGCGTCCTCCTATCGCCGGGGTGCGGGTGACGGAAACGCCGGAACCGGTGGCGGAGAAAAAAGCTACAGGCACGAAACCGAAGGCGGCAGGATGCGGCTCTACAGCGAAATCGGGAGGAAGCGGCGGCTTGTCGCAACCGGATTTACCGGAGAAGCAGTGGAATCACCGGAGGCCGCTGCTGCGGTATCCGCCGGAAGGGACGTTATGGGGGTAAAATTATGAAATGTCCGGTTTGCGATAGTGCGCTTGAGAAAATAGAGCCGGATTCGTTTCTCAAAGAAGTGATGAAAGGCGATATGCGCATCCATAGCAGCGAGGTAAAACAGGCGCTGCTTAAAAAGATGTGCCATATCTGCGGAAAGGCGGCAACACATTTTTGCTATCAATGCGCAGCGTGCTTTTGTGAGAAACATGGCGAGAAACAGCCTTGAAATGCGCTAGAAGGGGGTACAAATGACTGAAACACGGAACCAGACGGCGATACGGTTAATTGCGCAAATGCTTGAAACGGTTGATTTTAACACACCGGAATTGTGCCGGATACACAGCGAGCTTATTGTGCTGATAGATATACTATCTCGTGGAACACACATAAATGTAATCGGTATTGATACCACGCATAATGAGGATTAAAAATGACTTTACAGATTTTTAAGAAAAACGGCACAGTGCTTGAATACATCAACGTTATGAAGCTGAAAATATGTCCTGCCTACGGCGAAGAAATAGCGAAACTGAGGCGGGATGATGACGTATGGGAAATACATTCTGATAATATGCCGTTGTCAATGATCGACACACCTGCGACCGATACCCTGCCTAAGACTGGCACACCGATGCACAGCGAGTGAACGAATCGGTAAAATCACGGCTTAAAGAATATCTGGAGGCCAAAGGGATACACCCGGAACGGAACGGGAGGTATTTCTGCTTTAACCACGAAAACCACGAAGCGCCGATGTCGCTGCATTCAAGCGGCGAATACTTACACTGCTTTTCGTGTAACGAGAGCTTTAACATATACGCTGCTGCGGCGTCGATTTTAGGCGTTCCGAATGACAAGGCTCATTTCGGCGAGATATGCCGCGACATAGAAAAGACGCTCGGCATACCGTCTGAAAAGTGGAAGCCGGGGCGTGATTTTTACAACCGCAATAAGATGATGGACGGCAGGCAAATGCCGCCGCTGTCAAAATCGGCGGTGTTTCGTGACGCGCTCCTGTCGGAATTCGCGGCGGCGGTGGACGGGGGGAATATGGCGCTGGCACAGGACAAGGCGGCGTTTCTGTTCGCGCTGTACTGTTTGCCGGAGAAAGCGGATGGGCCGGAACCGGTGACGGAGCCGAAGAAGCCGTCAAGGGCGGCGGAGGCTCGGGCGGCGCAGGATAAGGAGCTTATGCGGATGTACGAGAAGATACGGAAGGAGAACGGCGGAGTATGACCGGAGATCTTCCCGTTAGTAAACGTATAATAGTCGATCTTTGCGGAGGCACCGGCTCATGGTCTAAGCCGTATAAAGAGGCAGGCTATGACGTGCGGCTTATCACGCTGCCGGAATACGATGTGCGCACGTATGAACCGCCTGAAAATGTGTATGGGATATTGGCAGCGCCGCCGTGTGAGGCGTTTAGTAATAATCTGTCATTTAACGGTAAAAAAGATTTTAACCGGACAATGACAAAAGAACAGGGGTTGGAAATTGTAAGTGCCTGCCTGCGGATAATCGACAAATGTAAACCTCAGTGGTGGGCTTTGGAAAATCCACGGGGCGGCCTTAAAAAACATCTGAAACATTTTTACCAGTTTACTTTCCAACCTTACGAATACGGCGATCCGTGGACTAAAAAGACCGATGTTTTCGGATACTTTCACGTACCGAAAAAAACGCATACATGGGAAACCTGCGAAAAACTGGAATTATACACGAGGCCACTACGAAATAAACCAAGTTTTGCTTTTTTGCACAAAGGGGCAATTAAAGCAATTCCGCAGTTGGCAGGTTTTAAGGCTGATACTGACGCCGCCTTCAGGGCCATAACCCCACCCGGTTTCGCTCAGGCGTTCTTCGAGGCGAACCGGTAATGCAGAAAATCCTTGACGACCTCATGGCGCGGGCGAAAAAATCAGAGGGGTTTATCGACATACCGCTCAATTCCGTATTCTTGGCGGATTGGTGAATTATGGCAGGTTTATACGATTTGGGAGAAAACCCTTTTTATGAGGGAAATTTAGAGCGTACTTTCTTATCCGCTGTACTCTCAGGCGGAAAAATACCGGCGGAAATCACCGTGGAGCATTTCCGGGTTTCTGATAACCGGCTTGTTTTTCTGGCGCTGAAAAGACTGGAAAAACTGGAGATCGGATCTTCACTGCATGGCGCCGTTGTCCTGTACCTTTCCGGTTCAGGATGTATGACAAAAGCGCAAGCGGAACCGGCGGTAAAGCGGATTGAGGCATTAAGCGGCGATCCCCGGTTTATAAATGCGTATGCGCGAGAGCTGATTCTGCAAAATTTGCGTAGGACGGCGATCCATGGCTGATATACCGGAACTGACGGACGCTGAACGAGCTACCTTCGCGGAATTAAGAGACGAACTGTTAAAAAACGGCAAGTCCGAACAGGAAGCGGAGCTTGCGTTGCTTCAGGCGGTTTTGGAATTACGTAAAAAAAATAAGGACGAAGAACAAAGGGCGAAAAAACCCCATTTTGAACGGATTGAAACATCGAGCATACAGGCTACCAAGTGGATCGTCAAAAAACTGATAGAGGCCGGTTCGTTAAATGAGATTTTCGGGGAATCGGGGACAGGTAAATCATTCCTTGCGATAAGCCTTGCGGCAAGCGTGGCCACCGGCGTTGATTTTTTCGGCTATAAAACCAAGCGGCCCGGCTCCGTGCTGTACGTTGCCGGTGAAGGTGTCGGCGGCTTGTCACGGCGTTTCGCTGCATGGGAGGAGTTTACCCGCCAACCCCTGCAAGGAGCGCCGATATTCCGATACGCAGGCGGCGCGGCAAACCTTTTGGGGGCGGCAGATGAGCTTCTGGCGGCCATAAAGGATTTTGTGACGGACAAACCGGCTCCGGCGCTGGCTATCCTTGACACCTGGGCGGCGGTATTAGGCGGGGATGATTCAAATCCTTCGGATGCGGCGGACGGCATGGCCATTCTCTATGAAATGCGGGCAAAATACCCGGATACGGCGATCCTCATTGTCCACCACAGCGGCCTTATGGAGAAAAACCGGGCGCGAGGCTGGTCAGGGATTTATGCCGGTATGGACTGCGTGTATAAGGTCACGAAAGGCAATGACCAGATGGCCTTTGAGAATGTCAAAAACAAGGAGGATATGCTCCTGCCGCCTATGGCGTTCAAAATGCGCCCCGTGCCGCTGTACCGGATTCAGGACGAGGATAACGAGATTGTCACCTCGGTATGCGTGGAGCAGTGCGAGTATGTGGAGCCGGTTGACGGGCGTTTTCGGGGGCGGGAAACCCGCAGGGCGGATGAAGTTTTTGATATTTTAGTAAAAATGGTTGAAACGCAAGGCAATAACGGATCGGATATTTCTGAATCGGCGTGGCGGAAGCAATGTACTGATAGCGGTATAGATAGGGGTAATTTCTATAAATATAAAAAACAACTTGAAAATGAGGATAAAATTTTATGTGTTGGCGGACTGGTAAGGATAGAAAATGACTGATTTTATAGGTTTGTGTATATGTGTATTACACACTTTTTTACTATATACACAGGTGTGTATATGTGTAGCCCCCTATAAGGGGGGCTACACAATACACATACACACACCGAATACACAGATATATAAGTACACTAAATTACTAGGATATAAGGAGTGTTTTATGAAAGAGTGCGGTTCGTATTTGTTTATCAGGCTGTTTGAGACAGGACCGGATGTGCGGCTGGCAAAATCGCTGGATGAATTTCTTGACTTTTGCCATTATGTAAATCTGAGCGATACCAAGGGGGTGATGTATAACCACTTGCCGGGGCAATGGGACGCTCACAAGCAGGAAATCTTGAAGGATATTCAGGAGCGTGGTGTTTATGTCCTTGACGGCAATGACGTGGTATACATTATCGTTCAGCATGAGTCGTGGTCATGGCAGGAAGATGATGAATACGGCGGCCTGTCTATACCGTTTGAGAAGCTCAGGCTCAAGGTGGAGAAGTTCGGAGACGGCTGGACGCATGGATGCAACAAGGAACGTGCCGCCATCAAGGATGTGCTGAAAGGCCGGATATAATGCGTACTTATCGGTTCCAAGTGTTGTGTAGGTACTTTCCACAAGTTATCCACAGGACAGGCACAACAGGCGAGACCAGTCCTCTTTTTTTGCAAGAAATTTTTTTTGAAACCGAAATTCCGGGCTTGACCTTAGCAAAAATCCAGTTTACCACCGAGCTATGGCTCAAAATAAATTTGCAGAAATAATCGAAAAACAGTTCGGCGGCTCCCTCTTTGATAAATCCGGGAATCCCGTCACCTTTGACGAAGTAGCGATAAGCGAACTGATGAAACACGCCCTGCCAAACAAAAAGGCCGGAAAAGAATCCGACCCCGCATGGCTCGCAAAGCTCGTGACCATGAAATCCAAGGACGAAGCCGACCCGGAACTAACCGAACTCAAAAAGCAGGACATGGCCGCCCATACCAGAAAGCTCGAAATAGATAATGCCAAAGAGGAGGGAAAGCTCATTGAGCAACATTTCGGCAATCAGCTTTTCACCGAAATATGCAGTGCCCTCCGATCAATCCTCATAGCCGCCGCGCCGGTCACTGCCGATTCAATCGCCGCAGCCGTGGGGGTGAAAAATGATGAGCGCATATTGAAAATCCAGGAAATAATCGAGGACGATGACTATAAGGTCATCGGCACGGTCAAGCGCAAGGTGTCAGACTGGATAAAAGCATTTGGCGGCGAACCCCTCCCCGATAACGGCGAGGACAAACCGCCTGCAAGGAAACAAAAATCGAAACGAAAGGTAAAATGACCCGGCAACAGGAATGGGCATTGGAAATGATTGAAAGGTTTCCCGACAAGCCGCCTATGAAGCTCATATCCGAGTATGTTGAAAACCGCCGCGTCCTTCCCCCATCGTCCCCGTTCCCCGGCGCATGGCGAAATCAGTTTACCCCATATAGCGTGGAAATTATGGACAACTGCTCCCCCTTCAACCCCTGCCAGCGACAAACCATTTTGAAAAGCCGCAAGCTCGGCCTTTCCACCGCCATAGAAAACTGCATAGCGTATTTTATGGGCGAAGTCCCCTCCGTCCAGGCATACAGCACGGCATCCGGCGATCTGGCTAAGGAAATGTCCACTTCTAAACTCGGCTACGTCCTTGACAGTATGGGCCTCCGTAACCTTTTAGCCCCCCTTGAAAATCAAAATGCGAAAAGCCGCAGCACCGGCGACAAGCTCCTTGAGAAAATCTACCCTGGCGGCAAGCTCCTTATCCTCACCTCCGCCTCGATGATGGCCCGCCGCGCCCTTGACCTCCGCTGCCTGTTCGTTGATGAGCTTGACGGCCTTGACCCCCTCACCTCATCGGATGAGGGCGAATGGCTTAAAATTATGATGGCCCACACCGACAGCTACGGCCCCCGGAAGAAAATCACCCTCTTTGGTTCCCCCGGCGCCGAAGAGCGCTCTGTCATTAAGCCTTACTACGAATCCGGAGACCAGCGGAAATTCCTGGTTCCCTGTCCCAACTGTGGACGGCATATCGAACTGAAAGACGAATACCTGAAACCCGAAACCAAGGGCGGCGAACTTATAGACGCCTATCTTGAATGCCCCCATTGCCACGGCGAAATATCAAATAACGACAAACTTATCATGTACTCCCCGGAGCCGCATTGCCAGAAGTATCCGAAGAAAAAACTGGAACCCGCCCGGTGGGAGCCGACCAAAAAACCCGATCCCATTCAGCCCTCATACCACATCAACAGCCTCTACTCTCCCAAGGGTATGTTCAGCTTCAAGCAATACTACATCGAAAAACAGGAAGCCGAAGCGGGCGGCCCCGATGCCATGCGCTCATTCGTCAACACCCGGCAAGGACTTCCCTTCAAGGAATCCGGTGAGAAACCGAAAATCAAAGACTTCGCCGTCCTGCGCGGCAATTACCGCGAATGGACCGTACCGGACGATGTGATTTACCTCACCATGGGCTGCGACGTACAGCGCGGCGAAAGGAAGATCGGCACGAATAACCCGGCCCGTATCGAGGCAACCGTCATGGGAACCGGAATCGGTGGCAGGCATTGGGTGATAGGCCACCGGGAATTTCTGGGGGAGACTACAGACGCCTTCGATGGCGCATTTGAGAATTTCTGGCAATGGTGCGAAAAAAACCAGCTTAAATTTTACCGCAGTGACGGCACATGGCTACAGGTTCAAGTGCTGCTCATGGACGGAGGAGACGTGGTAGACGGGCGGGATGCCGAGGTGGTGAAGTTCTGCGCTCGGTTTTACCCCATGATGGCATTCCCCCTCAAAGGTTTTGGTATGCTCAGGGCGGATGCCAAGAAAGGCGAGAAGCCCGACCTCCCCAACGGGATGCAAAAATTCAGATGGCGGCGGACAGGACCGGCTGACGAAAACTTTTTGCAAGTTTCAACCTGGCACTATAAAATGCAGCTCTACAACTCCATAAAATTACCCCGGCAGGCCGCAGAACCGCAAAAATACGGGTTCAACGACTTCCCGATGGAAACCACGGACGAGTATTTCCGGCAGCTTCTTTCCGCCGAAAGGCTCTCTGACGGCAGTTTTAAGGATGCCATCCAGGGCGAAGGGCGAAGGGTGGAAGCCCTGGACTGCTTTGTCTACAGCATGGCCGCCTCTGACGTATGGCTCGATCACAAGCTCGAAGAGACGATAGCGTACTACAAAAAAGCGGGAAGCAGCCCGGAACAGCTTGAGGTGATAAATAAAACCTTTGTTCTAAAACGCCTCCGGCGGGAATTGCTGGGCATTGATTTAGCCGAAGAGGCGGCTAAGGATGTTTAGCGCAAACCCCTTGACCTTAGCAAATTCGTATTTGATGATTGAACCATAATCCTGATCGGCGGACACTGGAGCAGGATTTTTTGACTCTTTTAGAGGAACTGACAGAATTATACGCCGCACGGGCCGAACTCATGGCAGAATACCGGGAAGCCGTGCGCCTTTCCCATGTCACCAATTTCAGCGTATCCACTCCTGATGGAAGCCAGAGCGAAGGCCGCAGAGACCCCGCGCAGATTCTCCAAAACATAAAAGACAATGACGCGCTTATAGCCTCCCTTGAACGCCAAGTTTCAGGCGGTACGTCGGTTCATTATAGCTCGCTCCGTATGAGGCCATGATGAATAACTACTTGACCTTAGCAAATTTTCAATCAAACCTGAATCAATCTCCTTCTGCATTGCGCGCAGCGGGAGTAAAAATCCGTCCCTTCGGGGATATGCAGAGGGAGATATTTATTATGTACGGCATAATCTACAAGGTTACCGGCCCCACAGGGCGGGTGTACGTGGGGCAGACTACAAGAACACTTGCAAGGCGAAAGGGAAATCATAAATGCAGGGCTCTGAAACAAGACAGACGCTATATTTTCGGCATTGCCCTCCTTGACGAAGGTTTCGATAATTTTACATGGGAACAGATTGACGGCGCAGAAACAAAAGAGGAACTCGACCGGAAAGAAAAATACTGGATTAACTTCTACGACAGCCGTAACCCCGAAAAGGGCTATAACACCCTTGAAGGTGGAACCCATGCAAAACCATGGATAGCCGGAAAACACCATACACCTGAAGCTTGTGAAAAAATGAGGGGAAGAGACCCGTGGAATAAAGGGAGAAATTTACCTGAACGGTACGGTGAAAAAATCAGCGCCGGAAAGATGGGTAAAACCATTGAAAAAACACGCGGTGAAAATGGATACCAAACAACTATCACCGAACAAACCGCTCGGAATATCAAGGTAGATTGCGTGGCGGGGCTAATGCCATCGGAGATTGCAAAAAAATACAATGTAAAAAGATACATTGTTGAAAATATAAAATATGGCAAGTCTTGGAAGTGGCTTAATGTGGAGGCGACAGCATGAGCCTAAAATCCGCCTGGCGTGAATTATGGAAGCGCCCACCGAAACAATCCGCCGCATCCCCGGTTCAGCCGCAAGCAATGGAAGGAGGCGCTGGAAACAGACCCCGGCGCTTCTACGGGCAGATTTATTCCGGCGGCCTTGCTACAGACCGGCCAACCCTCCTTCTTGACAGCGCATCGGCACGGGATCAGATTCGCGCCATCTATCACAAAAGCCCCCAGGCGGCGGCGCTTATCAATCGCGGCGTGCAGACAGTAGCCGGAAGCGGCCTCCGGGTTATCCCCACCATCCGCCATGAAATTTTAGGTCTGACTATGGAGCAGGCGAAAGAGTGGAATAAAAAAACCCGTGAAATGTTCGACCTCTGGGCAGAAGATAAAAAAGCGTCCCTTAACGGAAAAATGAACTTTTACCAGATGCAGCCGCTCTTAATGCTCCAGAAAAAGCGGGACGGCGAGTATTTTGCCACCCTCAACTATTCCGGCGATAAGAATTTGCAGAACCCCCTCCGTATCGGCCTCATTGACACGGCGCAAGTCCGTGATTATCAGTATTTTTCCACCGGAGGCATAAACCCGCGATACAAAAACCATCTTGACGGCATCGAATACAACGATAACGGAGAAGAAACCAAAATCCACGTCTGGTATAACGGCCCTGTCGGAACCCCCATAGAAAGAACCATCCTCCGAGAAGGGCCATCCGGGCGTGTCCATTACATCCACGGTTTCACCCCGCAATACGCCGGGCAAAATCGCGGCTTCCCGGAACTCGCCGTGTGCATACAAGACCTTGAAAAAATCCTTGACCTCACCACCGCCGAAACCGTGAAAGCCATCAATCAGGCGAGCCTCTGGGCAGTAGGCATTACCACCGGAGAAACCCGCGGCCCCGATCCGTTGGCACAGAAAGTAGTCAACCTGGGGCAAGCCGCCGTACAGCTCGGCGCAAACCCCCAGCCATCCCCGGAAGCGCAAAACGTAACAGAGGAATCGCTGCGGCCCCTCATGGAATACATCGAGGCTGACAAGCGCGATATTCTCCAGCCCGGTATGTCCTGGATGGGCCTTGAACCGGGCCAGGACGTGCGTTTCCCCGCCGCCACCAGCCCGTCCCAATCCTACAACGCCTTTATCGAAAGCCTGATGACCTGGGCGTGCGCCGCCAACGGCCAGAGCATGGAACATATAACCATGCGTTACAATGCTAACTATAGCGCCAGCAGAGCTACCCTCATACAGATATGGCGCATAGCCACGCAGGAACGCTACGAATTCGCGCAGGACTTTCTTTTTGTGGTCTATCGGGCGTGGTTAGCGGAATCAATCGCCGCCGGAAAAATAAGCTGCCCCGGCTGGTTATACCCTACCCTCAAAAACGCATGGAGCTTTGCCGTAGTGCAGGGCGAAAGTATGATCAACATTGACCCCGTTAAAGAAGCCAGCGCTTCCAAGCTCTACAGGGATATGGGAGCCGTTACCGGGGAAGAAATCGCACAGCTTTACAACGGATCAAGTTTTGAGGCCAATGTCGCGCAGCTTGCCGAAGAAATGCCCGCACTTAATGCGGCTATCCCCATAACCAACGCCGCAGACAAAACCTATGTCGAAGAAAAAGAAGAACCAAACAGCAACGCAAAAGGAGCAAAAAATGAATAACCTCCGCTGGATAGCCGCCATCGAAACTATCGGGAATTACCGGATCGTAAATCAGATTTTTGAAGCGTCGATTGATCCTGAAAAAACGAAATCCGCCGCCGCCGTGCTCTTTGAGGACTTGCCGCTTGTCAAACAGGCGCAAGACATCATCAAGCAGATCAAGCCCTACA
>BOAV01000071.1 GCA_026002045.1 Spirochaetia bacterium
AGGTACTCTTGCAATTCAACCGGGAAAAAAGCAATACTCTTTCCACTTCCGCGTAGCGGAATCTTTCGGCTAGATTTCTGGGTTTTGAGGCACACTTTTTTCGACTAGATTTTCTTTTGTGGCATTACGGCGCCCATATTAAGCTCCTTGCGGTATTCACTGAAACGGGGAGAATTGTACCGGGGGCCTTATCCGGCAAAGACCGTCTTTAGGTCTATCTCGCAGCCCGGCAGCGCCGTGATCGGGGCAGTTCCGGTGTCGTCGTAGGAAGAAAGGATATACCGGCCCTTTTCAAGGACGCAGGCCTGGACGGATTGGGTGTCCGGGTCAACAATCCAGTATTCCCGAACCCCGGCCTCCTGGTATTTGTTGAACTTTATTACTTTATCGTGCCGGGCGGTGGAAGGGGAGAGGATTTCGATGACCAGGTCCGGGGCGCCATTACAGCCCTTCTTATCCAGTTTGGATGGGTCGCATACCACAATGATATCCGGTTCAAGCACGGTATTATCGCTGTTGTCCGCCGCCGGGTGCAGGCGCACGGAAACGGGGGCAAAATAGGGTTTGCAGGGTTTCCCTTTCAGGAATTGTTTGATCTGATCATACAATTCTCCGCATATTTCCTGATGAGCCCGATCGGGGGTAGCGAGCATGAACGCTTCCCCGTCAATAATTTCAGTGCGCTCGCCCTCGTCCCATTCAAGGTAATCCGCGTAAGTATAATAGGGTTGTTCCTGTGCCAATGCCGTCATAATACCTTCCTTCTTAAAATATACCGTAATAACTGCAATCCTTCAACAAGGTCCGGGTAGTAGCCAGGATAAACGCATAGAAAATTTTCCTCCATGAAATATACCGAAAAGCTACAAATATGTAAGAATTTAACCACACAAAGGACACAAAGTACACGAAGGAAGGAAAACGATACGAGGTATTCCCGCAGCCTTGACACAAAGGCAGCGGAGGCCGGAGCGTTGCCTCTGAACATCGCGAACCCGCAGAAACTGAGAACCAAAGGTTCGCAGTTTCGAGGACGGGCGATGGAAGAGGCAATGCTCCGGCCTCCGCTGTTTTTATTACGAATCTACGGTATGATTAATCGTGGAAATAGTATATCAAAGCGACGATTGCGTAGTAGTAAACAAGCTCCCCGGCGATTCCGCAGAGCCTCTTACGGCGGTTCAGTCGGACAAGGGGATGGTCGATCTGCCCCGTGCCTTACTCAAGAACCTTGCGGCGGGAAAGGACTTTAAGGGGAAAGATTTTCTTCCCGCTGCGGTACACCGGCTGGATGTTCCGGTGTCCGGGTGTACCCTTTTTGCCCGCAGCCCGGAAGCTCTTGTCTTTCTCAACGCCCAATTTCACGGCGCAAGCGAAGCTGTGCTCAGGGGCGCAAAAGCCCTGGGGGTGGAAAAAATCTATTGGGCCATTGTTGAACTCCCGCCCCCCGGCAAGGAGCTTAGTGAAGCGGGGGAGTGGAGGCACTGGATAAAAGCGGGAACCGGGGAAAACAAGAGCGTTGCCTATGATGAAGAGGGGCCGGGGAGGAAGCAGGGGCTGCTCCGTTACCGGATTGTGGGGAGAGGGGATCATTACCTTTTTCTGGAGATAAATCTTTTAACCGGCCGGCATCACCAGATCCGCGCCCAGCTTGCCCGTATGGGACTCCATATCAAGGGGGATCTGAAATACGGCGCCAAACGCAGTGAAAGGGGAGGGGGCATCAGGCTTCACGGCTATTCCCTGGCCTTTCCCGATCCGGCCGCGCCTAACGAACTAATCCGGGTACAGGCGCTGCCGCCATTAAGGGATCCTCTCTGGGCAGCATTTGAGGCCGCCCATAAAAAATAACCGTGGATTATCTTTGCCGTGACATGAGGAAATTCATCAGGGGCATATCCCAGGCTTCCCCCGCAGGGCGCTCCGAAAGAAAATGCCGGTAAAGATTCTCAATATATTTTCTGATTATTTCACCATCCTGCTGATCTACCAGGGGCGGCTCGCCCAAAACAGGTTCGGTAAAAAGCCGGGAAACAAACTCCTCCGCCTCAGAGGGTGGAAAAAGTACCGGATCAAAACAGGTCATTGCGTACATGGCGGCTGCGATACAGTTTACACTGTGCTGCTTCACATAAAGTATGGCCTCGGTAATATCCCGGGCGCCCTTTTTCAGTTCGGCGATTTGCGGGGCATAGCGCTCCTCTTCCCCAAGGGAGCGGAGTATTGCGGCAAATTTGGTGTAGGTACGGATCACCACCATCACGTGGAGGCTGGGGATACACATCAGGTGGGGATCAAAGACATGTACCAGGATAAAACCGGGCCGCCTGAGGTAACGGGGCCGCCTGGTGGTGGAAAGGTTCTTTTGATACACCTCGGCGGCAAAGCAGTAGAGGGCGCCCATGGAATCAAGGAAGTCCCTGGCCGCATCCGCCGTCCGTTCCCCCAGTTCCTCCCACAGAAAGCCAATGCTCCGTATCCAGAAAGCGGTGAATTCGCCGTAGACGCCCATCCAGGCCGGAGTAAAGGGGATCTTCTTGTCCAGTTCGTGATCCACCCGGGACACCGGTATTTTTCCCGGAAAAAGAGCGGCCCGGTATTGGCGGAAAAAGAAATTGTAAAAGATTGATTTGACACATCTTACTATGGAGGGCCGGAACAACGCATTGGTCAATAATTTGAAAATCGTACTAAATATTGAGACATCGGCAACTTTTTTCGGCATGATGTATCCTATCATAATTCCTTCTGAACTGTCACCGGTATCCCTATTGACATAAAGTTCACATGAACATTTACAGTTCAATAGAGTTGTTCGATAACTTCAGTTATCGAACAACTTCCGCTGAAAAATGCAAAATGCTCTGCATTTTGCGAGACTTGTGAGAGAACCAACCGGGTTCTCGAACAAGTCCAATCATTAAGGAGAATATATGCGAACCATCAATTTGGGGCTTTCAGGATTACAGGCGCCGGTAATCGCCGTGGGCTGCATGCGGATCAACGGGATCGAAAAGGCCGAGGCAAGCCGCTTTGTTAAATCGGCCATTGATATGGGGGCCAACTTTTTCGACCACGCCGATATTTACGGGAAGGGAACCTGCGAGGAGATCTTTGCCGATGCTATCGGCATGAATCCTGCGGTGCGGGAGAAGATCCTCCTTCAAACCAAGTGCGGCATCAGGCCGGGGGCGGCCTTTGATTTTTCAAAGGAACATATCCTTAAATCGGTGGACGCCAGCCTGAAAAAGCTTAAAACCGATTATCTTGATGTGCTGCTCCTTCACCGGCCCGACGCCCTGGTGGAACCGGAAGAGGTAGCGGAAGCTTTCGGCATACTCCACGCAAACGGAAAAGTGCGGAACTTCGGGGTATCAAACCAGAACCCCATGCAGATCAAACTTTTGCAGAAATACGTCAAACAGCCCATCGTGGCCAATCAACTTCAGCTCAGCATCACCAATGCAACCATGATCAGCCAGGGCATCCATAACAATATGCTCAGCGACGATGCGGTTGGCCGGGACGGTAGCGTCCTCGACTTCTGCCGGCTCCATGACATCACCATCCAGACATGGTCCCCCTTCCAGTACGGTTTCTTCAAGGGCGTCTTTTTGGGCAGCAAGGAATTTCCCAAGCTCAACGCCAAAATCGACGAGATCGCCAGGAAGTACGGCGTGGCCAACACCACCATCGCCATGGCCTGGCTGCTCCGGCATCCCGCCCGCTTCCAGCCTGTCACCGGCACCATGAACGCCGATAGATTGAAGGACTGCGTCAAGGCTGCGGACATCACCATCACCCGGGATGAGTGGTACGAGATCTACCTTGCCGCGGGCAACGTTCTGCCCTAAGCTGTTTAATGCTTGGCCCGATTGTTAACGCCCTGGTGATTGTGGTCTGTTCCCTGGCGGGCTGTTTTGTCCTCCGGGGGCTCCCCCCGCGCTTTGAGGAGATCATCAAAAAGGCCATAGGCCTCAGTATCGTGTATGTGGGGCTCAAGGGGTCCTTTGAAAGCGAACGGGTCCTCCTCCTCATCATGAGCATGGTTGCCGGGGCGGTCATCGGGGAGCTTATCAACATTGATAAACTGATGAACCGCCTTGGGGACTGGGCGGAAAAAAAGCTGAGGATGGGGGGCGGTACATTTTCGAAGGGTTTCGTTTCTGCCAGCATACTTTTTTGCACCGGCTCCATGGCCATCGTGGGTTCCATGCAGAGCGGCCTCCAGGGCAACCACGAAACCCTCTTTGCAAAGTCGATCCTGGACGGCTCAATCTCACTGGTCTTTAGCGCATCCATGGGCATCGGGGTGCTTTTTTCCGCCATCCCGGTGCTGCTCTACCAGGGCGGCATCGCCCTCGCTTCCCTGGCAATCCGGGACTACCTTACGGCGGACATCATCCGGGAAATGTCCGCCGTGGGAAACCTCCTGGTGGCCGCCATCGGCTTCAACTTCCTCATCCCCGAATCCAGGGCCACCGGTTTTTCCGCGATAAAGGTGGCGAATTTGATACCGGCGATCTTTATTCCGTGGATTTATCTGGCCATCGTGAATTTTCTGCACTAAAGAAAGAAGAAGAAATTTAACCACAGAGTTCACAGAGAAAACCACAGAGGACACAGAGAATATTTTTATTTTCTTCCTCTGTGTGCTCTGTGCATACCCTGTGCCCTCTGTGGTTATTCTTTTTCCTTCTAGGCCGCGTTTTTCACAAACTCACCCTTCTTGATCGTCGCCGCATAAATACTGTTGAGCAGTCCCAAAAAGGCGGAGAGCGAGAAGAGCACTTCGATGCCGACCCGTTCCCATATAAATCCGCCCAAAAGGGCGATGAGGATCGAGATGACGTGGTTCACCGAAATGCCGGTGCTGAGGGTGGCGGTGATCTCCTCCTGGCTGTCGGCGATGGACTGGACGTAGACATTGCTTGCCATGCTGGCAATGGAGATGATCGAATCCAGCACGTAGTTTACGCAGACCACGATAAAGGCGATGTGGATAGGGAAGATCCGGTGGGCAAAGCCGTAGAGGAGGCAGACCACGATGAGGATTAAGGTGTCGGCGACCATGATGAACTTGAAGCCCAGCCTGTCGATAAGCTTTCCCATGAGGGGGCTGAATATGGTCCCAAAGACCGCGCAGATACCCAGGAGCATTGAGATGATCGAAGTGTCCGCCCCGTACTGGAGGATCAGCACGTATGGCGCAAAGGTAAGGAAGATCTGTTTGCGGGCGCCGTAGAAAACTTCCAGCATGTAGTATTTGTGAAATTTCCGGGCAAAATAAAAGCGCCGCCGCTTCACCTTTACCGCCGATTCCTGCATGGCAAGCACCGTGAGGAAGGCCCCCAGCATCAGTGCCACCGAAATGGCAAACACAATCCTGAAAGGGAATATATCATTGCGGGCAAAGCCCAGTTTATTCAGGGCGAAGAAGTAGGCGGTGACCGCCACGAAGCCCGCGATGTTGCCGATGTGGCCCAATGCGCCGGTGATCCCCAGGGACGCGCCCCCCTTACCCTCGGCGGCAAGGTTAAGGGAAATGGTGGTCCGCACCGGCATGATCACGTGTTCCCCGACGCTGAATACCACCATGAAGAGGACCACCATGGCCTTGCCGGGGCTGACCCCTCCAAAGCCGCTGAGGAGGAGCCCCGCCAGCCCCGCCACCATCACCCCGATGCCGATCTTGAATACCCGTGTCTCGGTAAAGCGGTACATGGCGGCCAGGATCAGCACCACCAAGAAGCCGGGAATTTCCCGGAAGAATTCCACGATCCCCCGTTCAAATTTGGTGATGTGGACGATTTCCGCCAGGTAGTTATCCTGAATACCCCGGTACAGGCCGTAGCTGATACCAAAAAGGGCCAGAACGCTTAAAAAACGTCCCGGCCTTGCGCCGTCTTTGTAAATACCATGAAGAGGAGAAGTTTTAAGCAGGGACATTCCCCTATAATACTACCAACCGAAGCGCGTTCCTAGTGTCACACCAAGGCCGGAAGTGAAGCTTTTATCAAATTTTTGGGATTGAGCGGAAACTTCCATAAGGAATTCTGCGGCCCGGAAATTCAGGCCAAGACCTATCCGGTTTTTCCATATCCCGCCGTCTATGCCCATAGCCAGGTAGATGTTAAAAATATTCTTTACCAAAGAGGTCTTAACCAAGGCCCCTATATTAAAATGGGCCTCTTCCGGATCGGGGTATATAGCGGTAAACCCGATATTCGGCCGTACCAGCAGCAGGTCGTTGCTAAAGGGCCGGCAGTCCGCATATATGTCCAACTTCATGGGCCGCAGGGCCTTTTGGTTTGCGCCGGAAAAAGGCCCGTATGTGAGCTTAATTTCCGGTATATCAAGTGTCGGATTGGAGAGCAGGTTATCAGAGCCAATCGTAAAATTATCAAGACCAACAGCCAGCCCGCTTTTTAAGGTTGCGGGAACAAGGGGAATATGGTTGAAATTCATCCCCAGGTCAAGGAAGGTAAACAGCCGGTATTCCGCCTGAAGGGAAAAATCAACACCCCCGGATTGGAGAATCTTCCCAACATCTATTTCGGGCTCACCCAGCTCGGTACCGCCCCTGCCGGTAAAACCAATGGGGGTATAGACTTTAATATCCGCAGAAGCCGTAATCAAAGTCCCGGCATCCGTATTCAGATCGTAGGTCACTTTTCCCGGAGGCATATAGATGATAGGTATATAGTAGGCAAGGCTGCCCCCAATCTTGAGCTTATCATTAAGCGCCTCAAACCTTGTACTAAAACCGGCCCCTATTTCGCCAAAAACAGCCCCGGAAATATTGAGGGCATCCCCGGCTGAATTATGGTTGTTGAGATTCCCCCGGGAGATAAGCTCCATAAACGATTTGTCGAAGCTCTCGCTGAATCCGCCCTCAAGGCCGGTATAAAACGAAAGGAAGTACCGTTCCTTTATGGTAAGGTTGAAAAAGGCATCCGCAAAAAGATCAAAATTCAGCATGGCCCCTTTGTCGTCCATTTCCGGCGCTAATTTATCCAGATCGATAAGGATATTTTTTTTCAGAATATCAGTGAAACCGACCATGTTATTGGCAAGGCCAAGGCCAATGTCAGACCCGATTTCCCATTTTTTGCGGTGAGGAGTATCCTCCGCAGAGAGCAGTCCGAAGGAGCATATTAATAATACACCGATGATTAAGGGCTTCTTCATTTTCTACTCTCCAAATTTTATTTTATAGTCAAGATCAGCCATCGCTTCCACAGCGATGTTAAAGTCCAGCTTCTTTTCCTCTTTCGGCGTGATTGAAAAAATGGGATCCGCGCCGGCATTTTTCTTAAGGAGGATCTCAAATTTAGGATTAAAGGGGTTGGGCAGATCATTGGGATCAATAAGAACCTCCTTGGCTGAGTCAGGATCAAAATCAAAACCCCAGGCAGCAGAACCGGAACCGCCGTCAATAACCAACAGGGTATCATCCGGATCATCCGGCAGTATATTATTGGTAAACCTATTAAGAATAAACTTGAGGGACTCCAGATTTTTAAGAATATTATCCTCATCCCCCGGCCGTCTGCCAAAAAGATCCCCCGCCTCTGCACCCGGGGCGGGCATCAGATTTTTCATATCAAGCTTCACGTAATCATTCTTGTTTTTACCGGCAGGCATGTTTACACTTGGGGGATCACTGATCTTGAATTTCAAGGGGAGCTTGATGATCATATTCATGGAAATGTGGGGGTTACTGAGGACCTCGGCGATAACAAATTCAAACTCGTAATTCAAAGTAACAGGCTCGCCAGAATTAAATGAATCGGTAAGGTCTATTGGACCTATACTGTAAGACCCCAGGGAGGCAAGTGGGGGATCGCCGACATCCGGAAAGGCCGGTACGGATTCATCGGGTATGTTGGGGCCATAACTCACCCCATTAAACGTAAGTGTAGCCGAGTCGCCAAGACCCGTCGTATAGATAAACCCTTCCACCTTTTCAAACTTCATGCCGAAATCCGTGAGGGATGAAAGGTCCGGATTAAATTCACCTTCGATTTTTTTCTTTAAATCACCGGGGATAAACTCACCGGGTATATCTCCGGGTCCGGTAATGTCCCTGTCTTCAATGGGAAAAAGCGCCGCATAGGTCTGGACGAGGGGATCGTCGTCGAGCTCGGCGATTTTTAGGGAAGGATCGCCGTTGCTCATCATCTCCTTGATTTTATCACCCCTCAGGAGGTCCACCAGAGAATTTTCCCCCGACTTAAAGGGGCTCCCCAGGTCGAGGTATAAACCGGGATGACCCTTAATGGTGAGTGCTTCGGGTATTGCAAGCTCGCAGGATGCCAATAACACTATTAAAGCGGTCAGCAAAAGACCGGTTAAATTCCATTTTCTCATATAAAATTCTCCCCAGAGCTATTTACTAAAACAATATACACTATATATCCTGAAAAATCCATGATAGTTTACCCCAAGATTCGGGATTCAAGAAAGTAAATGCAATAGCCCTGCGTCAAGCCCGGTTTTGCTTGCATGAAAGGGGAAAAATCGTTAAAAATGTTCTGTAAAGTAAAGATAATTTTTTAGGCGGGGTGTATATGAAATCTCAAATTTTGGGCGGACTTTTTTTGGCTTCCATGGCGGTAAATGTATTTGCGGCAGACCCGGCAGTTTTTACCTGGAAAACCGGCGCTTTTGAAGTGAATATGCTGGTGGAAACCCGGAGCGTGGGGCGGCCTTCCATCCTTTTGGGGGTGAGTCCGGCCCGGATTGCGGAATATTTCCCCGACGGGACCTATCAGTCGGAGGTCAACACCTTCCTGATCCGGGGGAACGGGCATACGGTGATAGTGGATACCGGTTTTGGGGGCGCCATTTTTGAAAACATGCGCCGGCTGGGGGTAAAACCTGAGGATGTGGACGCGGTTCTCCTTACCCATATGCACGGCGATCACATCGGGGGGCTCCAAAGGGACGGCAAAAGCCTTTTTCCCAGGGCCAGGGTCTACCTTGCCAAGCAGGAGCGGGATTACTGGATTGATACCGCAGCCAACGCGGGGGCCCGGGCCGCTTTAGCCCCCTACGGCGCAAAGGTGGAAACTTTTCTGCCCGGCGGCATCGGCGGCGGTGCCCCCGAAATACTTCCGGGGATACGGGCGGCGGCGGCCTTTGGGCACACCCCGGGGCATACGGTGTTTTTGCTGGAGTCCGGGGGGGAAAAGCTCCTTATCTGGGGCGATCTGATGCATGTCCAGGGTATCCAGTTCCCCCTGCCGGATACTTCCGTCAGCTATGACACGGACCCCATTGCCGCGGCGGCGTCACGGAAACAGATTCTGGACTATGCGGCCAGGAACAAGGTCCCTGTCGCCGGAATGCACCTGGTTTATCCCGCCATAGGCCGGGTAGAGGCCGCCGGGGCGGGGTACCGATTTGTGACGGGGGAATAGGGTGGCCGTTTCGGTTGAGTGGCGGGATGTCATGTACGACAATATCTTTGAACAGGAGATCCGGGGGCTCCGGCGGCGCCGGGAATCGGACCCGAATTGTACCGTAGCGGACATTGAAGGGGTGCTGCAGCACCTGTATATCATGGACGGCGCCGACTGGTACGGCAGAGGGGATGTGCAGGATACCACCATGGCCGCGACCATCGCCGCCTATGAGTATTTTATCGCCGATTGGAAAGCGAAGGCGGCCGGGGTCTTAAAAGATTAATGTTTTTCACCCTTGACGTACCCTTCACAGACGGCTAAATTCAGTAACATGACCGATGTTCAGAATGATTTTTTGGAAGAAGAGGATTTTGATACCATCCTTTCGCCGGACATCGATTTTTCCGGGACCCTGAATTTTGAAAAGTCCTTTCTTATTCAGGGGAGGCTTTCCGGGGAGATAAAAGCCCAGGGGCTTTTGGTCATTGATGAAGGGGCGGTGGTGGAAGCCGATATCAATGCTTCCCGGGTGGTGATCCGGGGCGCGGTAAAGGGAAACGTGATCGCCTCCGAAAGAGTGGAGGTGACCATCACGGGAAGGCTGATAGGAAACGCCACTGCCCCGGAAATTTCAATGGAGCCCGGTTGTGTGTTTAACGGGCGGTGTACCATGCCCGAAAAAAGCCCCCAGGTATGAAAAAAAAATGTTATCCGGCCGGATTGTTATTTTTACTGCTCTTTCCCCTTTTTGGAGGCCATGCCCAGACCAGGCCGGATGCCCTTGATGAATACCGGCGCGGCAACTTTGAACGGGCGGCGGCGATTTGCCGGACTGAGATTACGGAGAATCCCGGTAATCTTGATTCCTATGTGGTGATCTGCTGGAGCCTTTTGAGTTTAAACCGTTACGAGGAAGCCCTGACCTTCGCCCGGCAGGGGAGGAATATCAGCCGCTACGATCCCCGGATCATCGAAATTCTGGGTGAAATCAGTTATTACCAGGGCCGGAACAATGAGGCCCTGCAATATTTTCAGGAATACATCAATCTGGCCCCCGAAGGTCAGCAGATCAAAACGGTGTATTACCTTTTGGGTGAGATTTATATCCGCCTGGGCCGTTTCCGCCATGCGGATATTGCCCTTTCCACGGCGGTGCATTGGGCCTCGGGGAACGCCCTGTGGTGGGCCCGCCTGGCCTATGCCCGGGAAAACGCCGGGGACCTCTCCGAAGCGGTTATCGCCTATGAACGGGCCCTGGCCCTGGATTCCCGGCTTGCCGATGCCCGCCGGGGTCTGGACCGGACCCGCCAGGCCCTCGGGGGCCGTTAATTCTTTTGCCCCTCTCCAAACCTTCTTTTTCCATCTATACCCTTGGCTGTAAATTAAACCAGCTTGAAAGCGAAGCCCTTGCGGATGCCCTTTGCCGGGAAGGATTTCAGCTTCTTCCCTGGGGTACCGGGGAGGGCGCTGTCCCGGCCGACTTGCTGCTCATCAATACCTGCACGGTCACCTCCATGGCGGAACAGAAGGCCCGCCGGATGATCCGCAAAAGCCTCCGCGAAAATCCCGAAGCCTCCGTTATTGTGACCGGCTGCTATGCCCAGCTTGAAAGGGCCGCCATCGAGACATTAGATAGCGGCTCCTCCGGCGGCAAACGGCTCTTTGTGGTTCCCGGGGACGCCAAAAGCGCCCTCCTTGAACTGCCCCGTTTTTTGACTGCCGCCGGGGCGGAATCGGGCTCCGGAAACCTTTCTGCCCTGATTGAAGCCTGGTTCAAGGCCGAAGCCGGGGCTGCTGTCATAAGGGCGGATGCCTTTCGATTCGTTCCGGGGGATTTTTCTTCCCATTCACGGGGTTTCCTGAAAATACAGGACGGCTGTGACAATCATTGCGCCTATTGCCGGGTAACTCTGGCCCGGGGACCCAGCGTGAGCCTGCCTGCGGAAAAGGCTCTGGCCGACCTCAAGGCGCTGGAAGAAAAGGGTTACCGGGAAGCGGTGCTCACCGGGGTGAATATCAGCCAGTATTGTGATGAAGGCGGCCGGGACCTGGGGGGGCTGCTGGAATACCTCCTGGCGGGTACTCAGGAAATACGTATCCGGCTTTCTTCCCTTGAACCCGATGGGCTTAGTGAGGATCTTGTGCAGACCCTGGCCCATCAGCGCCTCCGGCCCCATTTTCACCTTTCGGTCCAGTCCGGCAGCCCCCTGATTTTGGGGCGGATGGGCCGCGCTTACGGTCCTGAGGATGTGGAAAAAGCCGCCGGCCGCCTACGGGATATCAAAACCGACCCTTTTTTGGCCTGTGACATCATCACGGGCTTTCCCGGTGAAACGGCAGCCGAATTCGAAAAAACCTGCGAAATTTGCCGCCGGATCGGCTTTGCCTGGATACACGCCTTCCCCTATTCCCGGCGTCCCGGCACCGCAGCCTGGTCCTTTAAAAACCCGGTAAGCGAGCGGGATGCCGCCGAACGGGTCTCCGCCCTGCTCCGCCTGGCAAAACAGGGCCGCCGGGAATATATAAGCCGCTGGATCGGTAAAGAGGTAGAGGCCATTGTTGAGGGCGGGGACGAAAAAGACGCGCCCCTGCTTCAGGCAACCTCTGAAAATTACCTCAAACTGCTGCTCGATTCTCCGTATACACAGGGTACGGTCCCCGCGCCGGGAACCCTTCTCCGCTGCCGGATCAGGGGACAGGCAGCGGATCCTTTTGATGCGGCAGCGGAAATAGTGGGGTAGGGGTGGGCTTCAAATTTGCGGCCCCTTGTTTTTCAGGGTCTGTTTAAGGTAAGATAATAACAGGAGCAACGATATGGAATGGCGTGCGAGTCATATTTTGGTAAAAGATCGGGGTCTTGCGGAGGACCTTTTGAAACGGGTCAAGCAGGGCGCTCCCTTTGAATCCCTGGCCCGGGAATTTTCCACCTGTCCCTCGAAATCTTCCGGTGGCGACCTAGGCTGGTTTGGCGCGGGAAAAATGGTTCCCGCCTTTGAATCGGCGGTAAAGCGGCTTTCGCCGGGCTCGGTTGGGGATGTGGTACAGACCCAATTCGGCTATCATATTATTAAATGTACGGGCCGTAAAGAATGATAT
>BOAV01000072.1 GCA_026002045.1 Spirochaetia bacterium
GTAAATAACTGTTTGGTGTTTATAAGCAACATGGTAACATACCCCTTTTCATTTGAAAGTACGTTACCATAAATTTTTTTCTATGTCAACACGAAAAAAAGATATATAGTATAACTATGGAAAAAATATTTGCGGGCAAAAATGCCCTGGTAATCGGCGGCAGTGGGGGCATCGGCAGGGTGGTTGCGCTGGGCCTTGCGGAACGGGGCGCCCGGATCGTTCTGCACGGCGGATCTTCGCAGGAGCGGCTGGACAGCGCCCTGAAACTGGTTTCGGTGGCGGGGGCCGAATGTACGGGCTTTTTGTACCCGGTGGACAGCGCCGGGCCGGATATTGCAGCGACGGAAATATTGTCACGGGCGCGGGAGCTTTTGGATGGAGCTTTCCCCAATATTCTGGTCTGCGCCTGGGGGCCCTTCAAACAGGGGAACATCGAGGATATGGGCCCGGAGGATTGGCGGTATTTAATCGAAAATAACCTGACTTTTCCGGGAATACTGGTTTCATCATGTTTAGGGGATATGATGGACAAGCGATGGGGGCGGATTCTGCTCTTTGGGGGGACAAACACCGACACTATCCGGGGTTTTAAGACCACCGCCGTTTATTCCGCGGCAAAGACCGCCCTGGGGGCGCTGGCAAAGTCCGTTGCCCGGTCCGCCGGGCCCCTGGGGGTGACCTGTAACGTGATCTGCCCCGGACTTACGGATACGGAATACTCAAGCGAGGCGCTTCGGGCCTATAACCGGGAGCGGAGTCCCGGCGGGGAAGTCCTTAAACCGGAGGATATTGCAAAAATCGCCCTGGGGATTCTGGAAAATTTCCCGGTTAACGGCGGAATCATCCCGGTTGATCGGGGTTTGGCCCTCTGATCGGTTTGACGGTGTTAACAGGCGGCGAGGCAATGAACGCTTTCCTGAACCTGCACACAAAGACTCCGGAAAAAATCGCCAAAACCGCGCCGACTTGCCGGCCCCTATAGCATTAGCAGCGCCATCACCTTCGCGTCCCCCAAAATATTTCCGATGATCGCGTATTCATTTGGCTGATGGGCGGTGTCGTTGATGCGGCACCAGACTGCGGAATCAATGCCCTCGTTG
The DNA here is from genome assembly GCA_026002045.1 of Spirochaetia bacterium. Taxonomy (GTDB): domain Bacteria; phylum Spirochaetota; class Spirochaetia; order Treponematales; family Breznakiellaceae; genus BNUT01. Next base: position 1,101 of record BOAV01000072.1, read on the forward strand.
CGGAGGTAGGCCCCCACGGTGCCGCCGCCGATGCCGATGGGCTTGGTCTTGACGCCGTAGACTTCCGCAGCGCTTTGGGAGATGAGTTTTATCAGCGGGGCGTCTACGGAGGTTGGTTTGGATTCCATGCACTGGGGCGTGGTGCAGGTGATAGTAACCTTGTACCTGGCTTCCACTTCCGCCTTGATGCGGTCGATTTCCGCCAGCACGGTTTTGACCGGGTAGCGGGGGAGGATGCGCATGTCCATGCAGAACACGTCCTCGCCGGGGATGGTGTTGATGTTGGGGACATTGGCCTCTTTTTTCGTGGGCTGAAAGGTAGAATAGTCGGGCTCGAAAAGCGGATCGTGATCGGAGAATTTTTCCGAGAGCCCGTAGTAGAGCCGCACCGCCAGGTCCGCCCCGGCGAGGTGGGCGTTGGCCCCCTGGTCGGGCCGGGAGCCGTGGGCCTGGAGCCCGTGGGTGACGAACCGCGCCCAGACCAGGTTCTTCTCGGCAATCTCGATGCTGGCCCCTTCACTGTCCCCGCCGTCGGGGATGAGTACCATGTCGTCCCTGCGAAAAAGCTCGGGGTGATTTTTAATGAGCCAAGCGATACCGTAGGCACTGCCGTTTTCTTCGTCTGCGGCGAACAACAGCTTTACTGTGCGGGATGGGAGGATCCCCTGCTTGACAAGGGACAGGGCCGCCAGCACCGAAGATGTAAGCCCCTGCTGGTTATCCTCCACCCCCCGGCCGATAAGGCGCCGGCCCAGGGGGCCGTCATCTTTTTGAATGACCTGCCAGGGATCGCTTTTCCAGAGACTTGCCTCCCCCGGCGGCACCACGTCGATGTGGCTCATGATCCAGAGCCGTTTTGTATCGGCCTTCCCCGGAATGGTTGCCACAAGACTGGGGCGGACCCCGCCCTTTGCGCGGGAGTCCGGGGCGTCGTAGCGTTCAAGTTGGGCGATGCCATGGGCTTTAAGCCACCCTTCCAGAAACACGCACTTGTCCAGTTCACCCTCCCCGCCGGCATCGGGGGATATGGCGGGCCGCTTGCACAGCTCCGTTTCCAGTTCAACGAGAAGGGGAACGCTGTTATCAATAAACTTAAAAATTTTATCTTTCATTTTTTATACCTCGTAATTATTTAGAATTAAGAAGATCAACCACAGAGGACACAGAGAATATTAAAAATTTTTAATCTTCCTCTGTGAACTCTGTGTCCTTCTCTGTGCTCTCTGTGGTTACTCTTCCGCTTCTATTGCTTGTTGTACACATCCCAGCTGGTTTTGATGAGCGTCTCCATATCGGAATGTTTGGCGGTCCAGCCTAAAAGTTCATGGGCAAGCCCCGATGACGCGGTGAGCTTCGCGGGGTCGCCGGGGCGGCGGCCTACGGTTTTTGCGGGGATGGGCTTGCCGCTCACCTTCCGGGCGGTTTCGAGGACCTCAAGGACGGAGCTGCCGGTTTCGCTGCCCAGGTTGAGGGAAAGGCTCTTCCCGGTGCGGCTGATGTAATCCAGGGCCGCCGCGTGGCCCGTTGAGAGGTCGCTCACATGGACATAGTCCCGGATGCAGGTACCGTCCGGCGTGTCGTAGTCGTCCCCGAAAACCTGCACTTCCTTGCGTATGCCGATCGCAGCTTCCATGATGATGGGGATGAGGTTTGCGGGGTTCTGCTCAAGCCCGGCGAGGCGACCCTTTACGTCGTAGCCCGCCGCATTGAAGTAGCGCAGGGCTGCAAAATGTATCCCTTTAAGCTTATCGTACCAGCCCAAAAACCTTTCGATTTCCAGCTTGGTAAAGCCGTAGTAGTTTTCCGGGTTGGTGGGATGCTTCTCGTCGATGGGGAGGTACTGGGGCTCCCCGTAAACCGCCGCGCTGGAGGAAAAGACGATGTTCCTGATCCCCGTCTCCGCCGCCGCATTGAGGATATTCATTGTCCCGCTGATGTTGTTCACCGAGTATTTTTCCGGCCTCACCATGGATTCCCCGGCTGCCTTGGAGGCCGCCAGATGAACGAGGGCATCGAAGGGCGCGCCCGCTTTGCCCCCGGCGCTACCCACAATGGAGTCCGGCTTGCCCGATGCGGCCCGCAGCAGCCCCGCATAGTCCAGGATGTCCCCGTGGATAAAACGAGCCTCGGGAAAAAGGTTCCCCCTGAGGCCGCTTGAAAGGTTATCAAACACCGTCACCCGGTGTCCCTGATCCAGAAATTCCCGGGCCACATGGCTTCCAATATAGCCGGCTCCGCCAATTATCAAAATATTCATAGGGTAAGTATAAAACAAAGGGAAGTTTTTTTATAGAGCATAAACTGCTTGACAGCCTGGGTTGCCGGTTGTTCAGTTTTTATGGTTAAAAAAAATTGTCCCGTACCATGCAATATTGAGAAAATCCTCATTCCGCATTATACTTAAATTATGAGTAACGGAATAACCATCACGAAGGATAATTTTGAAGCCGAGGTACTTCAGTCGCCAATCCCGGTTTTGATTGATTTTTGGGCCGACTGGTGCGGACCCTGCAAAATGATAGGCCCCTTCATCGATCAGCTTGCGGAAGAATATGCAGGCCGCATCAAGATCGGTAAGGTAAATGTGGATGAGCAGGGGGATATCGCGGGTAAACATGGCATCGTGTCGATCCCCACCCTGATCATCTACAAGGACGGTCGGCCGGTTCAGCAAAAAGTCGGCGCCGCCCCCAAGCGCGATATTGAAGCCCTGTTTAAGGACTTTGTTTAGCGATCGAAGGCTTAGGCTTTCGATCGCTAAACTATAGGCAAATTATTCGAACCGCCTCGGATTGTTTGACTCTCCCGGTGTTACACCGCTGTTGGCAGTAATGTACCAGTTTGCGGCGCTGTTGGTGTCGGAGACAGTCTCGTCACGGGAAATACTCCGGGTTAGGGATGTCTTGATATTGGCGCTGCTGACAGCATCCTGCGGGCCGGGAATACCGCCGTCCGCAGCGATCCAGGCGTTCTGTTTATGCAGTAAATCCGCCGCCGCAATAAAGTAATCCTTGGACCATTGGGCATCGGATTTTTCACTTATCATCACCGCATCAATAACCTTATCATCCTGATCCATAAAATAAACGACATCCGTTTTATGCAAGAGTTTGCCTGTTCCCGGTACCCAGAAATCACGGGCATCCGCAAGAGCGTCAGTCCCCCCGGACAGGCCCAGATTATCCCCTGTTTCGTTTGTCGCTCCTACGTCCCCATCAAGGGTACGCAGGTGGATAACAATATATTCCCCTGCGGCAACCTCTACCGGCGGAAATTCAAAGACCTCCGGATTTTTGGTATTCCCTGTTATAAAGAGGCGGAGAGCTCCCAAATTTCCCGCTTCCAGGGTCTTAAATTCCACGAATTCTGACTTGGGTTTTGAATATTCGGTCCGTAGTTCCGTAATGAGCAGCTTGGGCATATTGTCATTCCGCGCCCGGAAAGGAACCAGCACGTTCAGGGTATTTCCCGCAGCGTCCTCCACCAGAAGATCCGCCGTGATAGGTTCCCCCGCACTGAGGGCTTCCTCCAGGACGACATTCACCATGGCCCCGGCGCTTATGGATTTCACAGCTACGACCGGTTCAAGATTCAGGGAAACGACCTGCACCGCATGGGAAAACTGAAAGCTGATTTCCCGGGAAGAAACCGCCTTACTGGACAGGAACACCGGCGCCTCCGAACCGGAACCCAGTACCTGCGGTATCGATCCCGAATCCCCGGTAGAACAGGAAACGAAAAAACAGACCAGGGCGAATGCCCCCCCAAGAACCTTAAAAAATCTTTTCATAAAAACCTCCAATGTAACTTGGTAATGATTGACTATGCGATCATACAACCGCACCCTATATAGGGCACTGACTGGCGGTTTTGCTTGCATCGGAACGCACTTTTTTTAAAATTTTTTTTAAGTTATCCTTATTTTGATGGGCAGCGTACAAACAATCAGGCTGGAACTCCGTTCTCCCCTCTTTTATCAGGCGGATTCGGGGCTTGTTCCTTTTCAATACGAAATTGATACCGGGGAGCTTCTCTTCTGTTTTGACCTTGATCCGGTCCAAAGCCGGAGCATCGAACCTGATCCCGTGACATTATTGGGGCCCCTGGTCTTTGCGGGAAGGCTTGAGAGATCCCCGGTGCAGCAGCAAAGTAAGTCACGGCGGCTGGAATTGCCTGCGGGGATTTACCTCTTTGCCCAGGAACGGAATACCCTGGATAGAAATGAGTTTATTGAGATGGCGATTGAAGTACAAAAAGACGGCCTTTGGGAACGGCTTAGGCCTGCGGACAGACTCTATCTAAGGTATTTGTTTGAGGACGGAAGGACGGTCACCCAGGTTTTCAGGCCCTACTGATGCAATGCTTCCACCATGTAACGGATATCGTAACCATCGTCGGTCTGTATCTTCATTTCGATCACAAAGATCACCGAACCGTCATTGGGGGCGATCACGACCTTTTTGATTTTATAGGACGCGACAAGTGCCCGCTTTATTTGGGGGTTGCCTACCATATAGGTTTTCCGGTCTCCGTTCCGGGTAACCCGGTCCAGGGTGATATGAAAGGAAGATCTCAGATTATTTCCGGAGCCTTCCACAAGGGGCATAAGGCTTGCCTTATAGGAATTTCCCGCTTCAAAATCCCGAAATTCGATGGTTTCCCCCTGGCCGATTACCTCGTTGGTGTCCAGGGATATATACAGGGGCTGGCCTTGAAGGAGAAAATTTATCCTGTACCGTTCTGCCAGGGCAGCATTCCGGGCAATGAGCCGGTAAAAGGCGCTGGAACCATCGCTGCCGGAAATCACCGGACTGTTATGGGTAAAGGCAATCCGGCCCCCGTTGACAAAATCATTCCGGGGAACATCAACTACAAATAACTCCGCCCAGGGCCTCAAAGTTCCGGACTGTACCCCGTACTGAGAAAACATATATGTTCTGCCATCGGGAGAGAAACCAAGATCTACAAAAGACGCCATATCCCCAGCCCAGAGGGTAGAAGCGCACAAAACCAGGGCACAGGCGATTAAAAAACAGGTCTTTTTTGATACCATAGGAGTCTCCTCTATTCTATTATACAAATATCGGAATATGATGATAAGTCTTGAGGAAATCTTCTCTTCGGGCTATGCTTGAATCGTGACTTTATCGGACAGGAATACCTTTTTAAAGGCGGAAATTCTCATCGCCGCTTTGTTTTTTATCTTCCTTGCCGTTGTATTTGCCGTTATTATCCCCACCTATCCCGCCGCTGTGGAAGAAACCATCCGGCGTTCACCGGGCATTATCCAGAATCTCATCGGCCGTTTTCTGGAACCAAGCGTTTATGCCCCCTTCGTATCAATAGCGGCGGCGGTGAGCTATGCCTTTGTTACCCTCATCCTGATCTACTATTTTTTTGAAAAAACCCAGGCCCCGGAAATTCTGTTTTTCACTCTTTTTGTACTTTCTTTCTCTTTTGAAGGGATGCGGATCATGGTACCCCTGCAAAAGATCCATGAAACCCCCGCTCTGTACCTCTTGATGAGTTCCCGGGTGCTGCTCTTCGGCAGGTTTTTCGGTATCTTTTCCCTCTTTGCAGCCAGTGTTTATGCAGCGGGACTTGAAATGCAGAAACAGCAGAACATCGTCATGATAATTGCCCTTATCACCCTGGTCATTACCCTGGGGGTGCCCATTGATGTCCTTACCTGGGACACCAGTTATTGCACGATCAACGGCTACACCGCCCTGTTCCGCATGGTCGAGGCAGGGGTGCTGCTTATCACCATGCTCAGTTTTTTTATTTCCGCCCATTCCCGTGGTTCCAGTGAGTACATCCTTATCGGCGTCGGTTCCTTTCTGGTTTTTCTGGGCAGAAATCTCCTCCTTACCGCTGACACCTGGGCCGCTCCCTTACCGGGGCTCCTGGCCCTTATTACAGGCACCTGGTTCATCTGCACCCGCTTACACAAAGTATATCTGTGGCTGTAATTAAAAAGAAGATACGAGGCAAACAACCAGGCCCACGGTTACGGGCATCGCGAGGTTGTCATAGTCTTCCAGGGGAAGGGCTTCCACAGCGGTTGCGGTCAGGGCGGCGGTCAGGGCGATACGGTAATCGAATGATACCTGGTAGGCGGATATCAGTACGGCGGTGAAACAGGCCAAAGATCCTTCGATGCTTTTGCCGCCCAGAAACGCGGGGCGCAGACGGCCGAAGAATTTTCCGATAAGGCTGGCAAAACCGTCGCCAAAGGCCAGCGCATAGATGGCAATAGCCGCCGCCGGTGAAGGGTAGAGAAGCAGCGCCAGGAGAGCGCCCATGCCCAGAGTGACCGGCCCCATCACAAAACGGCCCATATCCCTGGACCGGGAAGCCATACTGGTGATGGAGGAAATGAGGGGAACCTTTACCCCCGCAAGGCGGAGGGTTTCCATCCAGGTATAACCCAGGGTGCCCGCCATCAGGAACAGCACCGTGGCGGGACGGTTCACCGCAGCCATGAGAGGGCTTAAGGCAATAAGAAAATGGATTGACTTTCTAAGGATTTCTCTCTTAAATTCCTGAAGGTTCGGGATTACAGAATACAGGAACTTGTCTTTTTGAATTACGAAATCACTCATACTACATTAATAGCAAATACCATGCCAAACTTAAAATGTTTTTTTCGCAAAAAGGCAAATTGTCCTAATTCGTTATATTACAACAAATTAAGACAATATACAATCAATGAAAATATTTTCAACATCCCAAAAAGTCTGAAAAAATATACATATAAAATTCACAATATACTATATAAATGGACGATACAAGATTTGAACTTGTGACTTCTACCGTGTTGAAGGTAACCCGATATGTTTCTTTGTATATATAGCGTTTATTCCGTAAACTATACGGCGCTAAAATATAGTAGACTTTGTTATATTAGTTTATAGCGTTTTTTGTGTCAATAGGGGTTTCGGGTGTCATTCGGGTGGCACTCGGGCATACGTGAAAATAGGATTTTTCTATCTTGCTTCCAGGACTTGCCCCCCGCCGGCGTTCATTCTTTGCCGGACTATTGAGTAACCGCTATTTGACGCTGCGGCCCTGGGGGGTATCGATGGCGGGCTTGAAACAGTTTTGCTCAAACTCCATTAGACGCTCTGCGGTTATATCTCCGTCCTTAAACATATCTTTGAATTCCCCGTGTAGATGCTTATATACGGCGCCCTTGTACTTTTTCATAGCCCTATGCTGTAACCATAGGACGGATTTTTCCCTGCCCGGCAAGATTGACGCGGCGGGGGGTGATCCCGGCCTCTGCATAGGCGGCCATGGCTCCAGCGTGGACGTAGGCCCGGCGCTGCTCCGGTGTCATATCCCTGGTTTCATCCTGGTGCTTTAATCGTATGGCGTGTATCTCCCGAATGGTTTCCGGGGCGCTCATCATTTCCGGATCATTCACGATCCGGGGGTCATTCATATAATCCTGTACCGTTTTCATAACTCCAATACCTCCAGTTCAACGGACCTTTGAAAGTATTTCCGGGTTATTCGCTGCATAGTTCAGCACATCCGCCATAATGCCGGTATAACCTTTCCCCAGGGCCTTGTATTTTGCCAGCACATCCGGCATGAGCCGCAGGGCTACAACCGGGGCGGGGTTTCTCCGGTTCTTCCGCAACTCCCGCGCCATGGCCGCGAATTCGGCGAGGGCCTCCGGCGTGGAGGGCGGACATTCGGGATCATAAACCGGGGGCATTTTTTTTGCCGCCTTTATATCCGCATTCATCAGCTTGCGCTCCTCTTTAGTCGGCTTTTGACCAACCCTTATTGTCGAAACGATAGTACCCATTGTAACTTCTCCTTTCCGCCTTGTTTGCCAGGCGGGCCGTGATCATGCGCGTTTCGTTTACGCCTTCCGCTTCCCGCTCCGTGTACACCACAAAAACCACGCCTTCGGCCATGCCCAGGGATTGCCAGCGTTCCTCATTGTATATCTGACAGGGAAATAAAACTTGACGGGTCGGACTCATAGTCTTTCATTCTTTCGTCAATCATGGCGGTTTCTTCCGGGCTTGCGGCTTCAATAACGGGTTTCCAGTATTCGTCTGTAATGCAGGATACTAAAGGTATCATTGCCTTTATAAATTGATCCGGCATGGTTACTTACCGGCCATCATGACCGGCTGAATTGGTTTCAAATCTGCCCACACCAAGGGAAGGCCGTATTTTTTGGATATGGCTATGGCATCCTGCCTTGCCGCTTCTCCGAATTCGGTTGCGGTCATTCCCTTACGCTCATCCTGGATCATAAGCCGGGCTGCGTGGATTTCCCGCACCGGCCGGGGCTCATCTGCTATAGCGGGATCATTCATGTAATCCTCAATGGTTTTCATAATTCCCCAACCTATTGAATCTTGGCAAGCATTTCCGGGTTTTTTGCTGCATAGTCCAGTACATCAGCCATAACTCCGGTATAACCGCGTCCCAGGGACTTAAACTTTACCAGGGTTTCAGGTGATATCCGAAGGGCAATAACGGGTTTAATGTTCCCCTTCTTTTTGCGGAGTTCACGCGCCATAGCCGCGAATTCATCCAAGGCTTCAGGGGTGGATTCCGGGCTGTCTTCATCGTAGATTACCGGGTGCTTCTTCGCCTCCCGATATTCCGCCTTGGCCTGTTTGAGTATCTCCTTAGGTATCTTTTGTCCAACCCTTACCGTCGATTGTATAATAGCCATTGTATGATCTCCTTTCGCCCGGTTCTGCCGGACGCGCTGATATAAGCCGCTTCGATTCTCCGCACTCTGTATATACAACGAAATACAGGCGCCCGATTTTACCTATGGTTTGCCAGCGTTCCTCGTCAGATGTGTTCCCCTCGCTGCGGTCAAAACGCCATATCCTTTGGGGGTCCGCAAATACATACTGGGTAACCTCGAAACTGGTATGGTGATCGCGCTTATTCTTTTCGTTTTTGGCTTCATCCCATTCGATATTTTCCAGTTTCATGTCTTATTGTATTACTTGAAGTATAACTTGTCAAGAAAGATTTAACGGTTTTTATACTGTTTCCAGGTACACCCGGGGGATGGTCACGGCTGGCCCTCCGGGATGTACTCCATGATGTCCCCCGGCTGACAGTCTAAGGCCTTACAGAGCCGTTCTATGATGTCTAAGCTCACCTGCTCACCCTTTGCGAACCGTGCGACTGTATTTGGCGTTAAATTAGCCATTTGGTACAGATCAGTTTTTTTTAGGCCCCTTTGGGCAAGCAAAACAAACAATGGCCTATAAGAAATCCCCACTTTAACCAGTTTAACCCCTTATAGGGATAGGCGATGTTTTTTTGACTTTAGTTGAAACACAAGCCGCCCATTGTTTGCGGGTATGGTCCCAAAATTTGGCTTGCCAGTAGGGGCTTTGCTCGCGGGTAAAGACTGAATAGTCGGCATGGCCGATGGACACCGAAAAACGCATAAAAAACTCCTTCGCGGGTGTCATTCGTTATGCACTCGCTTCAAAAAGTGTTTTTAGCGCCGGTGGTCAGGTAGCTAATTCTATATAAAACAAAGAATTACGATATGGACGATACAAGATTTGAACTTGTGACTTCTACCGTGTTGAAGGTAACCCGATATGTTTCTTTGTATATATAGCGTTTATTCCGTAAACTATACGGCGCTAAAATATAGTAGACTTTGTTATATTAGTTTATAGCGTTTTTTGTGTCAATAGGGGTTTCGGGTGTCATTCGGGTGGCACTCGGGCATACGTGAAAATAGGATTTTTCTATCTTGCTTCCAGGACTTGCCCCCCGCCGGCGTTCATTCTTTGCCGGACTATTGAGTAACCGCTATTTGACGCTGCGGCCAGGTTCCTTTCCGGCATGGTTTCAATAGTGGCGTGTAGTTCCTGCCTTAGTGCGGTACTGGTCATCTCTTTTTCTCCCTGGAATTATGCGCCAATATTTTCCTGGTTGTATATTTCAGTCAGGGAATCCTGTAGTACTTGAGAAAAATTAATATGCTTTGATTCCGCAAAGGTATTAAGCCAGGCGGGGATGGTAAGATTTTTCCGTACTGCCTTATTGCCGTATTGCTCGATATACGAATCCATATCAAGTACCAGCACACTCACAAAGCCGCCTGATTCCGGGCGTATATCCTTAATGGCGCTTGCCTTCGGGATGGCTTTGCCGTCCTCCAATTCCGTAAGGACCCAACCGGAAGCCGCATCGGTTCCCATGAGGATAGCCTCGGCCAGGGCGTCCCCGCCGCTTACGCAGCCGGGAAGATCCGGGACTTCTACGGAATAGCCGCCTTCACCTTCATAAAAAATAGCGGGGTATGTAAGTTTCAAAATGCGCCTCCTATAATCCGGCTTGCCTCAGGATAGATTTGATGATCACCGGCGCAATATCCCCCGTGTGGTAGGGGATGGTTACCTTGCCCGGCTTCGATGGGTGGATGTATTGATGATGTGAGCCCTTAACCGCTTTAAGGGTCCATCCGTCATGCAATAGTATCCGTTCAATTTCCTGAAACTTCATATTTTATTATACGCATAATACGCATTGGTTGTCAAGAGGGGATTTAACGGTTTTTGTAATATTCCGGGTACACCCGGGGGATGGTCACGGCTGGCCCTCTGGAATGTACTCCATAATGTCCCCTGGCTGACACTTTAAGAATTCGCAGAGCCTAGTAATGATCTTACCGTCTACCGTTTCCCCCTTTGAAAACTTTGCTACAGTACCCAAAGACAAACCTACCTTTTCGCATAAATCGGTCTTTTTCATCCCCTTGTCAATCAAGAGCTTAAAAAGCGGATTGTAAGATATTCCCATATTCATAACTCCCTTATCCATAATAATCGACTTTTTATCAGAAAATCAAGAGAATTTATTCAAATTCATAAATATTTCTCTTGACACATATCTACAATTATGGATATAATATAGATAGTCATAGAGAACAAAGGAGAAAAGAACCATGACCAACGAAATGAAAAGCAAAGCAATGACCCTGGGTAACAAGCTGGCCCCCCGCATGGGCGGGGACAGAAAAGCGGCCTTTGTGGAAGCGTGGATCATCGTCAAGGCGGGCGGGCTTACCCTCCCGGTGCGCGGTGTTCTCCAGGGGTCCCGGCAAGAGGCCCTCCGGCGCCTGGCCCGGTACTCCCCGGCGGATGTGCGGGCTGTGTTGGTACCGGAGCCGTCAAACCCGGCGGACCCTGCGGCGGTCGCGGTGATGGTGGGCGTCCAGGGAGGCCGGGGGCTGTATCGGCTGGGGTATGTGCCCCGGACTATGGCGCCGGTGGTGGAGGCCCTGGGGCGGCAGCTTCCCCGCCTTGCGGTGGTAGACGGGACCAGCCGGGGGGCCCGGATCACCCTGGGGGCGTGAGG
>BOAV01000073.1 GCA_026002045.1 Spirochaetia bacterium
TTTAACTTTGGCTAATTCTTTTAGCCGCTTATTGATAGCCTTGACACGCTTGGTATCGAATATGTTTTTCTCTTTCATAACGGTGTTGAAAACGGGTTTTATTACCCCATTTATGATGTTGGTATTTATCGTTTTTTTGCTGATGCCTTTTTTGAGTAAATAATCCTGAAAAGACTTTATGGTGCCGTCAAGAGTGATTTCTTCAATTTTTGTAATATGATTTTCTTTCAAAAATGGAATCCAGTGATTATTCATATACCCATCGTATTTCTGAATAATTACCGGGCTGAGCGCACGGTCCCCTCTTTCTATCTGGTCTTGCAAGTAGGCCGATTTTTCTGGTTTATAGTAATTGGAAAAAAGTTCGTAAATATCCTTGACTTTGGTTTTCTTTCTATAATAATCAGCAATAAGCCCTTCCCGATACTTGACGGCCCGTTTGTCGGCTTCTTCACGGTCAGCCGTGTCAAGGCTTCTTTTTATGGGGATGTATTTACCTGTTTCGGCGTCAATATACCGGACATGAAACTTTCCATTGACAAACATGAGCGTGTAGCCTTTGTTCTTTTTAATAGAAGCGGAACTCATTTGCTTATCAATATCTTTAAGTTTTTCCAGCAATAATTCCCTTTGCAGGGACAAAAGTTCATGGTCTAACACAGCCTTTTTGACGGCTATGTACCATTTATGTACCATTTTTAGGCTTTTTGGCCTCTTTGTTTAAGTCCTACACTATACATGGTGTCGAAATTAAGTTTTACCTTAAAATCGACACCATATATGGTTGCGGCCAAGAAGACTTGAACTTCCATGGCTCTCGCCACTAGCACCTCAAGCTAGCGTGTCTACCAGTTCCACCATGGCCGCATTAAAAACAATGATAGTCTAGTTATTTTGCCCTGTTTTGTCAAGCCAGCGCAATGCCTCAATCTTTTAGCTTTAGCAAACTCCAGACCGCCTGGGTTTCCTGCCCCAGCCGCCAGAAGCCCACGGAATTTACCCCCATGGTGCGGTACAGGTCCATCCGCACCGCCAGGGAATAGTCATCTTCGTAGTAGACCTTGACCGAAACGGGGACTTGGTAGTCGAAGGTAGGGATGCCGTTTTCCCGGCGGATTTCGGTAACGTTGTTCTCGTTCCGTATCCTTTCTATACTTGAATATACATAGGCTGTTGAGGTAGTGGTGTTCCCCCAAGCCCGGCCGTAAAAGGGGAGGCCCATGATGAGCTTTTCCCGGCCGATGACTTGCAGGGCGTAGGTTGCCACATTTTTACACCAGGCCATGGAGGCAATGGGGCCGGCTTTGCTGCCGGACCAGTGTTCATCGTAGGCCATGAGGAGGATACGGTCAACCAAGGGCTTTATGGCTGCGTAATGGTACCAGTTGTCGCTGGTGGTTTTAGTCCGGGCGGGGAGGGCTATAGTAAACATTTTGTCTTTAAGGCCCGCACGGAGTTCGGCGAGGAAGGAGAGAAAGGCCGGACCGTCCTGGATGGGGACATTCTCAAAGTCTATCTGGAGACCATCAAAGTTCCGGGTGGCGGCCAGGAGATCGGCAATAAGCTCCCGCCGCTCCTTGCTGCCCGGCAGCAGGACAAAGTGAGTGAGGGCGTTGCCATTACTGGTCACAACTAAATGGACGCGTCCGTTAAATCGGGAAATGTTTCGGGGATTGGGAATATCGACCAGTTTGCCGTAGTAGTTGATGGTCGCCCCAAAATAGCCAATGTCTGAGATAGGCATACCGGCGATCAGGTCCCGTTCTCTGCCCGCAAGCAGGTAACCCCATATCTCCCCAAAGGATGAAACCGGGAGGTCTTCGGACGGAGAGGGAAACTCCATCCATTCATCTTCTTCCCCAAGGGGCTGCTCCACCACCACAAGTAAACCGACGTCCTCCTCAAGGGCGATAGTTTCATCTGCGGAGAAAGGGGCCGCCCCATTTACCGGCGAGGAAGAACAGGCAGCAAGCAAAAAGGGAACCAACAGACATAATAATCTTGAGCATCGGTAATAATTCATTTTATCTGACTATATCAGCTTTTAAACCACAAGTAAAGGCCTTTTTCCAGTATAAGGAAGTATACCGGGGGATTAAAGCTCCAATGCGCCGAGGTAATCTTCGAATGCCTTCCGGGCGGCCTCGGCTGCATTGACGCCTTCCTCAATCCGGCGATTTTGGGCGTCGATATCGGCGTCCAGAGCCGCCATTCGTTTTAAGTATTCCTGGCCCTGCTGGGTGTTGTTTCCCGCAGCTTCCAGATTCCGCCTGATCCGGTCCTGTTCGGAAACAAGGAAAGTCCGGCGGCTTTCATTTTCCACGCTGGTCCTGGCCGCATAATCGGCCTTCCGTTTCAGTTCAACTGCCTCCTGAAGTCCGGCCCGCACCAGGGCGGGAATTTCCTGATTCGATGCATAACTTACCAGTGTATCAAGCCGCAGACTCGATAGGCTGATCCGTACATCAAGGGGACTTTCTTCCCGGACAATAAATTCCAGTTCCCCCTTGGCCGGCAGTTCCCGGCTAAACCGGTAAACCGATGGGGTCTGTTCGTCAAAAGACGCCGGTTCCATAAGGGCTGCCCCGGTGGTGATGGGATGTTCGATAATAAGGGATTTCTTTTCTGCGGCGGCGTTCTTGAGGGTATACTTTTTTTCGTAACCCTGTTTCCGGCTGATGGTCATGAGTCCGCCCTTTATGGTTACAGCGCTTAAGATCTGGGTAGAAGAAACCGCGGCGGTCCCGGTGACGGAAAGATCCTCCCCCCAGGAGATAAGCCGCTTTTCCCCATCGTTGAGGAATTCGATGAGGGCATCCCCCGCATAGGTTCCGCCGTCGTAAATGGTGATGGGCCCCGCAGGGAGTTTCATCCCCGTAGTATTACTGATTTCTGCCCCCAAATTCGGATGGATGTTTTTCCCTAAGGCATTTGTGCCGACGAAAATCAGCAATTTTTTTGTTTCTATATTTCCGTCAACCAGGGGCAGCATGGCGCTCATCCTGCGGTTTAGGGTGACGGGATTTTTCAGTGTAAACTCAAATTGGTCCCCCGCGGCCTGTCCTGCCGCCATTCCTGTGGCGGAAACGGCGCCTAATCCCGGCGCCGGGCGAGGGACGGGCGCCTCCAGGGCGGGCGCCATCGGCGCACTCGCGGCAACAGATTTTTGCATATCCCGCAGCATTAAATTTGAGATAGCGTCTTCCTCAGCCGCATCCGCCACCGGCTCATACCTGCCGCCATAGCCTGAATCCCAGGTTTCCGCCTGGGCTGTTCCCGCGATGGCAAGGGGCAGGGTAGGGCGGGCAAGGTAGTAAGGCGGATAGAGGTTCTGGATAAAGGAGACCGGACGCCCCGCAACCAGGGAGAGCTCTACATTGTTCCAGTCCGTGTCGCCGTCATTGTCCACAATGGCCCAGCCCTGGAACCGGGCGGTATTACCGGCCAGAATATTACCGTTTTCCAGGTCCAGCCGGTAGGAAACCTTCCACACCGGGGAAGGGATCACATAGCTTATGGTAGCGGCGCGGGGGGTATCGATTGCGGTACGGCTCCCGTTCCCCGGCAGGGAGACCGCAAGATCCCGGGAATCGGAATTCCGGGAAGCCATGATAAGGTCCAGTGCGCGCTCAAGGTCCGCATTGATTTGGGGATCCTTAAAGCTAAGGGAATTGATCTCCCTTAAGTTTATGGCCCGTAAACCCTGGGGGGTAAATAAGGACACCCAGGGCTCCATCGCCCGGGAACTTCCTGCGAAGTCCCCTCCCGAGGCAATGCGGTATTCAACTCCTGTGATCCTTCCCGTGATGGGGTTCGGCGCGGCAACCTCGATCTCCGCCCCCCGGAGGCTGTCCAGAATCGCCGCCGTATCGGGATTGTTGGAGAGATCGATTTTAAGGCTCCGCAGGGTTTGCAATAAGGTCTGTTCCGAGGGATAACTCACCGAAGGGGAATCGGCTCCTCCGTTATTCAGCACCAGTGACTTGAGGGCATCGTTCACCGAAGCGGCCTTGAAGGGGAGCCTGATCTCCGCAGAACCGGCAAGGGTTCCCGAATATTCAAAATATCCCACCCCGGAAGAAAAGAGGCTGATCCGGCGGAGGGGGAGGGCGGTTTCGGTACTTGCGCCCCTCAGGGGTGAACCTGGCCCGGCCTGTGCAGTCGGCGCTCCGGCCCCGTCTCTGACTGATTGGGCTGAAAGGCTGCCGATAAAACACAAGAGCATCATCATCAATATAAAATTTTTCATGGTTATTCCTTAACCGTGTTACCCTTTACCTCCGGTGTTCCAGTTTCAATGTCTTTGTCGGCTGATCGCAGACTTCCGGGGGACCAAAGTACTGGATCGCGCCGGGGAAGAGGAAGCTAGTTTTTACCGCCCAGGTTGAGCGGGCCGCTTCAAGGGCTTTGAAGGGCGCGCCGTCCAGTTCGACCAGTGCCTTTTTGATCACCGGCTTTTGGGAGCCGTGGCGCTGTTCCATGTTCATCATCATGGTGAGGGGAACTCCTCCGGCTATCCACTGGGCCGCCGGGGCGCAGAGGTTGCGGACGCTGGAAAGGTAGCCCGTGAGCCCCGAGGCGATAAGCACGAAGGCGCTGAAGCCCAGGCTGTAACAGTAGTCGGCATCGAAGTTTGAGGGGAAGGCGCAGCGGCCCTCGTAGCCAAAGAAGTGCCCCAGGGCGCTGAATGAGCCTGAGTACTTTCCCGCAGCCTTGAGCCCGGCAAGCCGTTTTTCCACCATGCCGATCAGGAGCTTTTCGGTTTCGATCCGGGAGACCTGCACGTTGCCGTGGGGGTCCCTGTCCATGAGGAACTGCTCGGCAATTTCCGGCGGGAGGCTCTTTAACACCGCGGTGGACGCGGGGGAAAGTTTCTTGCCAAGCCAGTCGATCTTGATTAGGAATTCGCCCTCCGAGGCAAACTCGCTGGCGTCGTGAGCCATGACATCGTTAAGTTCCGCGATAAGGGCCTTCATCTCGGGGATGAATTCCACGAGCCCTTCGGGGATCAGGACCACGCCGAAGTTTTCCTTATTCGCCGTCCGCTTGGTAACGGAATCGCAGATCTGGTCCACAATCTGCCCCAGGGAAAGTTTTTTGGCTTCAACTTCCTCGGAGATAAGGCAGATATTGGGCTGGGTTTGGAGGGCGCATTCCAGTGCGATGTGGCTTGCGGAGCGGCCCATGAGTTTGATGAAGTGCCAGTATTTTTTTGCGCTGTTGGCGTCCCGTTCGATGTTTCCGATAAGTTCGCTGTAGGTCTTTACCGCCGTGTCAAAGCCGAAGGATGTTTCGATGTATTCATTTTTGAGATCCCCGTCGATGGTCTTGGGGCAGCCGATTACCTGAATCTTTGAACCCGAAGTCCCGTGGGCCTCAAAATATTCCGCCAGCAGGGCGGCGTTGGTATTGGAATCGTCCCCCCCGATGATCACCACCGCATCAAGGGCCAGCTTCTGCGCGGTTGCCAGGGACGCGGCAAACTGTTCCGCCGTTTCAATCTTGGTCCGCCCGGAACCTATCATGTCAAAGCCCCCGGTATTCCGGTATTCATCCATAAAGGCTGGGGTAATTTCCACGGTCTTGTTGTCGATAAGCCCACTGGGCCCCCGCAAAAAGCCGTAAAGTTTTGATTCGGGGTTTCCCTTTTTAAGGCCGTCGAAAAGGCCGGCGATCACATTGTGTCCGCCGGGCGCCTGGCCCCCGGAGAGGATAACCCCCACGGCCAGCTTGCGGCCGATCTTGTCATTTTTACCCTGCACAAAGGTTGCCAGGGGCTTCCCGTAGGTATTTTTGAAAAGTTCCCGCAGATTCTTTTGATCCGCAAGGGATTCCGTTGGTGCACCCAGCTCAACACCGATCCCGGCGATTTCCCGTGACAGGCTGGCAGGCAGTTTTGGTGTATAGGCATAGCGTGCTTTCTGTAAGGCGGATATTTCCATTAGGCGCTCCTTGGTTTGAATGAATAAATCATCCTACCCGAAAACAGGGAGACTGAAAAGGTCCACGGATTGCACGGAAAAGAACACGGATTACATTGGACTTGTTTAAGAACCCGGTTATTCGTATTTTTATAATCCGTGGAAATCCGTGTAATCCGTGGACAAATTCTTTTTCTTACCCGATCGTAGTCCCCAAAAAGGGTTCTCCGTTGAGGATTTTTTCCAAATTTGGAAGATCCTTCCCCGCTGCACAGATCACCTTGAGGCCGATCTTGGCGGCGTGACGGCTGGCTATTGGGTCAAAGGGTACGTTTTTACCGGGAACCCATTCGTCACCCATCATGGCGCGGAAATCCGCCCAGGATATGGCGTCGATGGGCTTTGCGTCGGGATTTTTCCGGGGATCGTCGGTATAGACCTGGTCAATATTTGAAAGGTTTATCACCATGGCCGCCTGGAAGCGCTCCGCCAGGACCACCGCATCATAATCCGAGGAAAAGCCCGGTTTCCAGCCCGCCGCCACCAAAACCCGGCCAACCAGGGGATCCACCTGGGTGGGGTCGGTTACCACCGTTTCCCGGCACCATTCCCCCATCACCGCCTTGACCAGTTGGGCATTGAGCCGTGTCGCCATGATCCCGATCCAGTCCGCGTCATCATTTACGATTTTCCTCGCCACATTGTAGGGGGGAATCTCGGTCTGCGGCCTCGATAACACATTGTAGGGGGGAATCTCGGTCTGCGGCCTCGATAACACATTTCGGTAGGCATTCTGCCAGGCCCGTGCAGGGCCGCCCCCACCCACCACAAAAATAAAGCGCCGTTTTTCATCCTCTTCAAGCAGGCGGCCCACCAGTGATACCAGATCTTTTAGAAATGCCTCATCCACCCCGTCAGGGGCCACAATGGACCCCCCCAAAGAAATAACCGTTATCATATTTTCTCCCATGGTTTTCACTCTACATAAACACCGGTAATGGTGATATCCCCCCAGAGGGAAGAGTAGGACTCCAGGCCCCCAACCGCTTCTTCCCAGAGGTTTTGCAGAGCATAAGAGCGATCCCGTACTGCAACCCGGCCCCGGGGATCCATCTGGGACAGGGATGTCAGATCCCGGGAAAAGGCGATCCGCTGGTTGTCCAGGTTGCCGAAGTACCAGCTCTGTTGATCTTCCCGCAGATTAAAGCCCCCCGGTGCAGAGCCGGCGCCCAGGGCCGGGTCCACCGGCGTCCAGCCGAAGCCGTCAATCCAGAATTCCGCCCAGTAATGGCGGCTCGCGGTACGGAAACGGTTTATCAGGACCCCCGAAACCGGAATGGCGGGGATTCCCGCAGAGCGGGCCAGGGAACAGAAGAGGAGTGCCGCCATGTAGGGATCGGCCCTTTTCCCTTCGAGCGCCTCAATGGCCCCCCCGGTCAGGGCCGCATTTTGAATGTTCCCTTCCTTGATGAGCCATTCGTAGATCATCCGGGCCTTGAGGTAGGGATTCTGTTCTTTGCCGATTATGGCGGTTGCCAGATTTTTTATCCGCTCATCCCCCGAGGGGATCAGGGCGGAGGGGAGGGTGAAAAGGGCCGTCATGGGGGAACGGCTGTCCTGCCTGATCGATTGGGGCCTGATAGTGGTTTCCTGGGCGTAGACCTCTACCTTGTAGCTCATGCTGAGTCCCTCGGTGGTATTGGGGCTCAGGTTGGCCAGCTGGAAAAGGGTAGTCCCCCGGTAGTTTTCCACAAAGGGCTCCCTGCTGCGGGAGAGAAGCTCCGTATTCCGCTGGGCGGCGGAGGCTGCGGGCCTGGGCGCCCAGAGGTAGAGGGTATTCGGCCCCGCTGCGTTCTGAACCCGGATATCCACACCGTAGCTGATGGTATAACTCCGCTTGTCCCGGAAAGTTTTGGTTCCGGGTTTAAGCGAAACATCGAAGAAGACCGGCCTGGAATTCCCCCGGGGGGTCCGTATTTCCAGGTTGCCGCTCACCGCGCCGTCGGGAACCCTGACCCGTATTTCCCGCTCGCTCCACAATTCATAACCCGCTTCGCCTTCAAAGACTTCCACCACCCCAGGACTTCGCTCTTCCACCGGGGATGAGGGGGCCGGTTCCGCGTCCCAGGAAAAATAAACCCCGCTCCGCTCACGGGAATTGCCGAAACCGTTTCCCGTAATGGTGATTAGGGATCCAATCTGGCCCGATTGGGGGCTTACGGCGGCTATTTGCGGCCCTGTGCCCGCATCGGGCCCGGACACAGGGGCGGGCATGGTGGCCCGGTTTGAAAAGAGGAGGGCGTTGCTCACTTTTCCCCCCGTATGGACCCGGACCAGCCCGGAATTCCCGAATTCGGGAACCCGTATCCGTATCAGATCATCCCGCCATTCAATATAAGAAGAACTGGTTGGGGGAGTCCCGGCGATGGTCACGAAGGATTCATCCTTTTCGTTTCCAAAATGTTCCCCCCGTATGGTAAGCAATTCCCCCATCATACCTATCCGGGGATCAAGGGAGTTGATTTGGGGAACCTGTTCTTTACAGGACAGCAAAACCAAAACGAGGCAGAAAATGGAGAGCTTTTTCATTAGGGAAGTTCATTCCCCGCCGTCTGCCCCGAAGGGGCGGAAAGATCCGTCTCTGCATAGGGCCGCAGTTCCAACAGTATCTCTATACGGGCATCTTCCGGGGAATTCATCGAACCCAGGGGGAAAAAGTAGATCTGTTCCCCGTATTTTAGGGGGATGGTTTGTATAGTGGTCTGATACCTGATCCCTTCGCCGGGAATATTTATCCATATTTGCACCTGGGCCACCAGTACCGCATTGCCCTCAGCCCCGAAATTCGGATAGGGGGTAAACTGGACCAGAACCACCACATTGGACCCTACCAGCTTTAAGCCGACAGGCCTGCCGGGAATGGTCACCTTGGAGTTGTTCTCCTTCCACACTTCCTCCTGATTTTGCTCCACCACACGGGAAACAATGTCCAGCACCACCGCCCGATCCTTGAGTCCGGGGAGCAGTTCCTCCAGTGCGGGCTCCTGGGCTATGGCGGCAGCGCCTGCGGCGAAAAGAATGATGCCAAAAAGGCCCATTTTACGGCCGGGGTGCGTAAAAATCATCTGGGGGCCCTTGCCGCCGGGGCTTGAGGCCGGTAATCCGCTGCCTTAAGAATGGTGGGCTCCCCGGAACTCCTGAAATTTCTGCTTTCCGGGAGACGAAGGATCACGATATCCCCGGCATCCGTATCGCCCAGATACTGAAGTACCCCGTTCATGTCTGAAACGGGGATCATCCCCTGAAGATCAAGGTCAATGCCGGCCGCCACCGCCATATTCTGGCTCTGGGGGGCCGCAGCGGGCTGCCGCAGCCAGGTTGAAGCAAGGACGATAACAAAGGCCGCCGCCGCCGCAGTCAGGGCCGCCGCCGCGGGAAGGGGCAGGGAAACGGTTCTGCGCCAAAGATCGGGAACACCCAAAACGGTTCTGCGCCGCCTGCCTGATGAGCTTCCTGACCCGGCAATCCTGAGCCAGACCCGCTCCTGGGCCCCGGTGACAGCCTGGGCCACCGCAGCGCCCTCCGGCCCATGGGCCGCTTCCAGCCTGCGGGAAATAAACCTGAAGGTTTCAAGCTTTTCCCGGCATTGGGGACATTCTGCCAGATGGGCTTCCATTTTTTCTTTCCAGGGTGAGGGCAATTCCCCATCCAGATACACCGAAAGGATTTGACGATCAGGACACATCATATGAACCTTCCTTGCTGAAACCGGCCGCAGGGGCGGGGCCTATATCAGCGTTTAAAAGCCCGGCTAAACGTTCCCGGGCCCTGAATACCCGGACCTTGACGTTCCCCTCGCTGATGCCCAGGGCGCGTCCGATTTCCTTGTAATTCAGTTCACCGTATTCTTTTAGTACCAATACCATACGCAGATTCTCGGGTAATTTTTCCAGGGCTTCCTGTACTTCAGTTTGAGTCTCTTTTTTGATGAGAAGCCCTTCTCCGGTTTCACCGGTCCGTACATCCTCCCGGAACGCCCGTTGATAGGCCTTCCGTTCCCTGTCCTTCCGTTTCGCATAATTTAAGGACGCATTTTTAACTACCCGGATAAGCCAGTACTTGGCCTCCTCGGGGTTTGGAAACACCATATTCTTTTCATAGAGCCGGAAAAAGGCTTCCTGACAGAGATCCTCCGCCGCTTCCGCGCTATTGGCAATACGATAGGCAACCCGGAAGAGTATCGGGAATACCGTATTGTAAAGCCTGCGGAATTCCGCGGTTGAAAATCCCTGCCCCGCAATCCCTTCCCCTTGCACCCTATCTTCCATACTTAATAACAAACCATTTCCTTAGATGTTACAATATAGTAAGAAATTGAAAAAGGTCCACGGATTACACGGATTATCACGGATTTTTTTCTTAATCTGTGGAAATCCGTGTAATCCGTGGATCAAATTCTTAATTTCTTCTCCATGTTGTTCCCGTTGGGCTGTCCTCAAGGATGATGCCCTTTTCTTTCAGGCTTGAGCGGATGCCGTCGGCTTTGGCAAAGTCCTTTGCCTTTTTTGCGGCGGCCCGCTCGGCGATAAGAGCTTCGATTTTTTGTACCAGTGCCTCGTCCTCCGCCGGTTTGGCTTGGGCGGCATCGACCAAATTAAGGCCCAATACCCGGTCCATGTCGAAGGCCGCCGGCAGGGCCTCGGCGGGGTTGACCTCGGCATCCCGGAGCAGCCCCCAGAGTTCCGCCAGGGCGCGGGGGGTGGAAAGATCATCCTCCAGAGCCTTGTCAAAGGCCGCAAGGTAAGTCCCGGCCTTGCCCGCGTAAACAGCATCAGGTGCTTTACCGTCCACCGCCGCACCGTCCGGCAGCGGTCCTGTCTTCGACAGGTTGGCTTTTTCTGCCAGTGTCTTGATGCGGTCCGTAAGGGATCTGCGGGCGTTTTTGGCGCCATCAAGGCTGTCCCAGGAAAATTGCAGCTGGCTGCGGTAGTGGCCCCCCAGAAGAAAGTACCGGTAGTCCAGGGCATCGTAGCCCTTATCGATGAGGGATTGCAGGGTGAGGAAGCCCCCGGCGGATTTGGACATCTTGCCCTTGTCCAGGACGAGGAATTCGTTGTGAACCCAGTACTTTACCCAGGGCTTTTTCCCCGTGGCGGCCTCGCTCTGGGCGATCTCGTTGGTGTGGTGGATGGGCACATGGTCGATGCCCCCGGCGTGGATGTCGAACTGCTCACCCAGGTATTTACCGCTCATGGCGGAACATTCGATGTGCCAGCCCGGATAGCCCCGGCCCCAGGGGCTGTCCCAGACCAGGGCCTGGTTTTCAAACTTGCTCTTGGTGAACCAGAGCACAAAATCGTAGGGGTTCCTCTTGTTCTCGTCAACTTCGGTACGGGAAATTTTCTTTTCATCCAGCCGCAGCAGGGCCAGATCCCCGTAGGAGGGGAATTTGGAAATATCAAAGTAGAGGTTTCCCCCGGCGGAATAGGTAAAGCCATTGGCCTCGATTTTTTTGATCAAGGCGATCATATCCCCCACATGCTCGGTGGCCTTGCAGACCACCGTGGGGCGTATGATGTTCATCCGTTCCGTGTCGTTAAAAAAGGCCTTAGTATAGAAGTCCGCAACCTCAAGGACGCTCTTGCCCCGCTCCTCAGCGCTCTTGACCATCTTGTCGTCGCCCTCGTCGTTATCCCCGCTCAAATGCCCCACGTCGGTGATATTCATCACATGGGTCACCTCGTAGCCCATCCGGCGCAGGGTCCGGGTGAGGATGTCGTGGGTCACATAGGCCCGGAGGTTCCCGATATGGGCATAGTTATACACCGTGGGCCCGCAGCCGTAAAAGCCGACCTTACCGGCTTCGCGGGGCTCAAAAGCCTGTATTTCCCGTCCCAGGGTATTAAAAAGGGTAAGCGGCATGGTTCCTCCGTTAACAATGATTAAAATACGTGAATTTTGGGGAAAAAGCAAGCGGGATGAGCTTGTACTTGGGGCAAACCACAGTTATAATCTGAAAATTGATGAATAATCTCCCCCCTCTGCGTAGTTTCATTGAAAAGCTCAATGCGGAAATCCATTTTGCAGAAGCTACTGATGTAGCGCTTCTCCGTTATGACGAGCCTATGGCCTCTCATACTACCTTCAAAGTCGGCGGCCCCGCCGATGTCTGGGTACAGCCCCGGGGGGATTGGTTCCCGGAATACGCCGCA
Organism: Spirochaetia bacterium; assembly: GCA_026002045.1. Lineage (GTDB taxonomy): Bacteria > Spirochaetota > Spirochaetia > Treponematales > Breznakiellaceae > BNUT01. Next base: position 12,134 of record BOAV01000073.1, read on the forward strand.
GCGCTGCTCAAAGCAGCCCGTGCGGAGGGCATCCCGGTTTTTATCCTGGGAGGCGGGGCAAACCTGGTGGTCGGTGACAGGGGCATCCGGGGGATAGTGCTGGATATGACCGGATGGCAGGGTTTAAATATTGAAGGGGAAAGGGTGACTGTCCGGTCGGGGACAGGGATAAACGC
>BOAV01000074.1 GCA_026002045.1 Spirochaetia bacterium
TTTATCGTCAGTAAAAACACGCTCGGCCTTTGTCGTGAGGGCGGATTATTACAGTTCGTCGGGGCCATCCCTGGCCCCTCCTCACCCGCACCGGGAGACAGCCGGGGGCATCCATGCCCTTATCCGTCTGTCCCCCGGTGCGGCCGTGCATTTTCAAACGTGAACAAATTGGTCTCGAAAGCTGATCCCACCGCACCCCGGAGGGCGGGGTGCGGTAAACTATTTGTTGTAAAGGCTTTGTTGTAGGTTCACGTTTGAAAATGCCCTTGAGACTGGAACCAGCGCCCCTGCGGGGCACCCGAGCTCCGTCCCGAGGCGGTCCCCTGGCGGTTAGGCGTTGATTCCAGCCAGCCCCCTTTCAGGAGGCTGAACAATGTCCGGAGGCTCCGTCCCAACTTTATCCCCAAGGCTTAGACTACGCAGCCCTCCCCGCCAAGACGGGGAAGGCTGGCCGAAGGCCCAGCCCTCAATGTCAGATTGACGTGTTGAATCCAACTTTGAACTTTTTTCCAAAGGATTATCAGGTATATAGTCTTCTTTTGTAAATGACAGAAGAGTCATAAAAAATAATATTAAGAGAAAACGTATTTGAAATAACTCAAGCCCACTCCCAAACGCAAAATTCCCATGACAGATACCGAAAAACCAAAGCGTCAAAATGACGCCGCAAGCGTCACGATATTGATTACCGGATGATGTTTTAGATTTTATTGGGGGGAGCGCGCGTCCGCTTAAATTGTCAATTTTTGTACAATCCAAATTCAAACCATGTCATAATCAAAAAACATGAAGAAAAAACACGTTATTCCGTATCAAAAAAACACTCTGTTGCCTGCTTAATCACAACAGAGCGCACCCCAAAACGTACCCCCCTGTCGTTTCCCAACCCAACCAAGGGGGGCACGGGGGGAAACCTAAGACAATTCCCCTTTCAGCATGATCCCCTTCCAGAACCGCGCCTCCGCCGTCCGCCCCTTCTCAAGCCCAAGCTCTTTCAGGCGCATTGCCAAAAACCGTTCACTACAGGCATGTTCATTGTTCTCCTCGCACCATTCCTGATACGCCCGGAAAATCTCCCGCGCCCGCACCGATACCCCCGGCGACTGGACACAGCACTCCTTGATGAACGCCCCCAGCACATCCATCTCACTCCGGTATTCTTCCGTAGCGGAATCAATGATCGCCGGCGCCGCAGTGATTCGCTTTGCAGGGCATACTTTTCAATGTCCATCCGGTCCCGGTAATCATCGGTCTTGAGCATCTGATCATAAATACTGTGAATAACCGCAATCCCCTTATGCCGCCAAAAACTTATACGAAAGTATAGGTTTTTGCTCATTGGAGAAGATTTTTTACTCTTTTATTGGGTTGATTCTTTCTTTCTGATTCAGTAAATAAGGTATACTATATTTCAGCCATTAAAAGATCGGTTTCTCATAGGCTGCGCCATCCCGTATAGGGCAAATTTCCCTTGTCCACAGCCTTAAAAGCCGATATACTCTATTGGTAAGGAACATCCAACGAGGAGAATCATATGCCCCAAACCCAAACCATGACTTTAGATGAAAAACTTGACCTATCATGTAAGGCCGCTTTACTGGATAAGGCAGGTGATAAAGAAGGCGCCGATCGTACCATGAGATCCATTCCCCTGCCGCCCTATCTGGCAAAATGGGCAAAAAATCACATGGGGCCCAATTTTCTCATAGAAAGCGGCTGGAATTTGTCAGAGGCAGAGGCGGAATTTGGATCAGATTGGCTTAATAAATAATATATTACAAGCCGTTGTCAGCCTTGACAGTGGGCGAAAAGGATTTGCAACCGATGGCAAAGAGCATGAAGGGCGTTTATCCTATGAATACGGCATTTCAACTGCCATGACATCGTTTCAGGAAGCCCAAACGACCGGGGATTGTGAGACCCTGATTCAGGTGGAGCAAGCCTTTTTGGAGCAGGAACTTCATTTTTGCCATGAAAACGATGACATAACCCGGAACAGCCTCATACAGGCAATCCAGGACTTTGAAGATGCCCTGCGGTGCCTTAAAACCGTAGAAGTGACGGCACTCTACCAGGCCGCCGAAACTACCTACTCAACAACAAAATACCGTATTCGGGGATTCCCAAAGGACATTTTTCACCAGGCTTGCGATGCCCACCGTACCCGCTTGAGTAACTCCCTGCGCACCCCGGGGATCAACATGACAGAAAAAGCCGTCATACAGCAGCGTATGGCAAACATGAAAACCGCCGCAGGTTACTATATAGAGAAACAAAAGGCGGCTCTGTCGGGCGTATAGCCTGAGATAGTCCTCTTGCTTCGTTCCTTTGAGGTAAACCAGGCCTGCCCAATCTTTATGTTATGCGGTCAATAGAATGGCCGGGTAGTTACTTACATTCACAAGTTTTGATAAGATAGATACATAAAGGAGGCCCCGTGCCTGAATCAGTCAAAAGAGACCCCAAAGTCCCGCGATTCCTTCAAATCACCGTACAGGACGGCGAAGGCTCAGACCAGAGAGCTGCAGAATGGTCAACCATGACCGTCCAGTCCAAGGACTTTTCCTCCGGTTCGGTTGGTTTCTATGGCTCCGACAAGATAACCAATCCGGAAAGCGGGGAACGGTATCAATGTGGGCTGATCTTTACCCTTATGGGGTCTAAGCCGGGGAAATAAGAGTTAACGATGACAATTATTAGACCGAGGCTAAATGATTTTCACAATCTCCCTTTTCGTCAAGAAGATGTGGACTTCATTATTCCCTTTCTGGATGAAGATATCCCCTTTTATATAGACCCTTTCTTACTCTGGAAATCTCCATCTTTGCAGGATAATTCATTACACCTTTCGCTGATTAACTCAATTAATTTTTTAGGCAACCAGTATTTGAAAGGCGATACAAATTGCATCAATACCTTGATTAATTGTTCCGAATGTGACGAAGTTGGATTGGGAACATCAAAAACTAAGACTGGCAAACATATTGGCGAAAAAACGGCGCATGAAATCTTATCCCTATATAATCAAATACCACAAATTCAGAAGTCGGGATTTATTCATTTTGAAGAAATTCAACTGCTGATTGATAATATTGCGGAAGATAGAATAAGCGATTTTACAGCTAGTATAATCAAATCTTTTTTAATAGATTATACCATTGAAAATTGTGAGAAATACAAAATTCCTATTGAACAATTAGATATTGATTGTTTTGATAATAAAGATAATACAATTAAAAACGAAAAAACATACTTGCCATTAAACCCGAACACCAAAAAGCCTATTATTTTGATTCCTAAAAGATGGATAAGAAAAACAAATTATATCAATTTACAGAATTATTGTAGTGAGTATTTTATTCCCCAGACAATAAAAAATGACGAAAAGCAAGAAAGAGTTAAAATACTACTCTATAATCGTCAAAATTACGATGCCATTCAAACATACATTAAAATAAAGGAACGACAGAAAGAAGATTGCAAAAATGACCTCCTGTTCAAACAAATACCTGTTTTGTCTTCAAAAAGAAAATTAGATACTATTCTTAGATTGCCTACTGGAAAGACTGATAATGCGGACAAGGAATATGAGAATACTCTTTGCTCATTATTAGCATCATTATTATACCCTGACTTGGATTTTGCACAAGAACAAAGCAGAACCATAAGCGGGGTATCAATACGGGATTTGATATTTTATAATAATTGCTCAGTCGATTTTTTAAAAGATATATTTGACTTATATGATTGCAGACAGATAGTATTTGAATTGAAAAATGTTAAAGAATTAAATAATGATCATATCGATCAGTTAAACAGATATTTAAAAGAAACTTTTGGAAGATTTGGAGTTATATTTACCAGGAATGAGCCGCCAAAAAAAGTTTTAAAAAACACCATTGATTTTTGGTCGGGTCAAAGAAAATGCATTATCATTTTAACTGATAGCGACCTTAAATTGATGTGTCAGGTATATGAGAGTAAAAACAGGTCGCCAATCGAGGTAATTAAACGGAAATACGTTGAATTCACTCGATTAACACCATCGTAGGCAAAGGAGATAGTATGAAAAGGGAAGATATTGATTTGTTTGTAAAAATACAATCTCAACTCGAAGAATTGTATAATGAGATAAGTGCCTTGTCAAAAAAATCTCAAAATGACGCATTGAATGAATTTAAACTTGAATTTGTTAATAATCTTTTGGAGGAATCTAATAAAATATTAGGTGAAAAATATAAACCTTTTAAGCAATTTAGTAAATTTGATAACGATAATATACCTACAAATAGTGATGTAGTAATGATATTATCCCAATATCTTAGTTGCTTGGAAAATTTAAGATCCGATAATATAGTAAGTGAAGAATACAGTCCTAATTGGTTTTGGTTAATTGATGGAAATTCATCAGGTATCCAAACCAAAAAACCTGAAAGAATAGAAAGGAGATAATCATGGCGAAAAATCAAAAGCCCGTAGTAAATAAAGAGTTTTGGCCCGCAAAGGATGATACAGCCACTTTTGAATATTTGTATCCTATGATAGAAAGTGATTTAAATGAAATCAGAGAATTGTCAAAAAAGAAACAAGATGAGCCATTAAATATATTCAAAATAAAAATGCTAAATAAAAAACTTGAAAAGGCAAAGATTATATTAAAAAATGAAACGACCAATGAATATCTTGAATTTCTAAATGAAGAAAATCTGCCAATAAATAGCGATGCGGTCCTATTAATTTCTCAATATATTAATGCTCTCAAAGAGTTTCAGAAAAAATATTATTATTCAACAGGTGACTTACTTGAAAGATATGAATGGAAAACTAAGGATTAATTCAATATGACCCTGAAATCAAAATTCCAGGAGGATTTATAATGGCAAAACAAAAGAAAGACCCCCTCGCCCCCGCCAAACTCAACGACATAGACTCCTACACATACCCCGAATATGACCGGGCCAATATCCCCCGTGTAGGCATGGCCCAATACGACATGGCCGCCAGCCCCGAAGCAAAATACGACTATGACCCCCACCTTGACCCTCATAGGGTCCAAGCCGAGGAAATAGATACAGGTAGGATGATATAAATGATACCTAGTAAACTTACATTTCCCGATGAATACGGTAATCCTCACGAAGATGAATTATACCTTGATAACTATTTACAGAGCTTTAACAATTTAATTAATAAAACTAACTACTCCGTTTATTCATTAACCGGTGCATGGGGTTCTGGTAAAACTTCATTTATAAAGATGTGGGAAAAAGATAATCTTAAAGACTTCCAATATATACATATTGATGCTTTTGAAATGGATTATCTAACCGATCCATTTATTATGTTCATTAAGCATTTTAATGATTATTTAAAGATAAAAAAAATTGAGTCAGATGTCGCGAAAGATTTTATTACCAAAGCAAAAAAAATAGCTAAAATTGGAGGAAAATTCATTGTAAAAGGTACAGTTGGTTTTATTGCCGAAAGAACAATTGGGAAAGAGAACATAAAGGAAATTTTGTCAGAACTATCTGAAAATGTATTTGATGAGTTAATCGAAACTACTGAACCCGTATCTGAATTATATAAACAGCTTAGGGATTCCATAAACAAAATATTGGAAAAATCAGATGAAACCTTATTTATTATTATTGATGAGCTTGATAGGTGCAGGCCTTCTTTTGCCTTAGAAGTAATTGAAAAAATAAAACACATCTTTATATTGCCCAAAATAAAATTCATTTTAATAATGAACGAGAAGGTTCTTGAATCAATGATAGAGAAGGAGTACAATCTTAGAGGTGAGGGGCATAGATATTTACAAAAATTTATTCAAAAAAGAATACCCTATGAGCCAAAAGCTGATTTATATCAGTATTTATCAAAAACTCTTGTAGACGATAAGGAGTTTTTTCACGGCGCCGCTAGGTCACAAATTCAAACTTGCCTGGATTTGGGTATATTGACAAACCTTCCAACGCAATTTGGACTTAGTCTGCGTGATTTCACTATAATTTTTTCAAATTTAAAAATGTATCATAATTATTCAAGTACAGAAAGCTTGATTATTTTTGCCTTGGAAATCTTAAAATTGATAGATAATGAAAATTATAACAATCTTGAAAACCATATTGTCTTAAATGATAATCTACCGGTTGAAAATCAAAATATCAAATTACTACAAACAATAATTACTTTTTTGAAATGCAGTGCAAAACCAGAAGAAATAAACAATTGCGTGGTTAAATATTTCCATCATGAATATTATTAGGAAAACATTAACCACAAGGAGTATATATTATGCCTAAAAGAACCTCCGCCCCCACCAAACTCACCGAAATAGACTCCTACACCTACCCCGAATATGACCGGGCCAACATCCCCCGTGTAGGCATGGCCCAATATGACATGGCAGCCAGTCCCGAAGCAAAATACGACTATGACCCCCACCTTGACCCGTCCCTCCAATGGACAGGAAAGACCGAAGGCACATCCTTCAAAGTCCCTACATCTTCAATTCACATCCATGAAGCCATAAAACCCCATAAAATAATCCGTTCCGTCCAGACCATAGGGGAAGACACCCAGGAATCTCAAATGAAGTTATTTGAGGAACAGGAAACCGATATAGAACGAATGAACCGCAAGTCAGACGCCATAGAGTTTTACCAGCACAAGGATAAATGGACAAACCGCCTCATAGCCGGGGACAGCCTGGTCATTATGAATTCCCTCCTTGAAAAAGAAGGCATGGGCGGCCAGGTCCAAATGGTCTACATAGACCCACCCTATGGAATAAAATACGGTTCCAATTTTCAGCCCTTTGTTAATAAACGGGATGTGAAAGATAAAAAGGATGAAGATTTATCCCAGGAACCGGAAATGATAACAGCCTTCCGGGACACCTGGGAATTAGGAGTACATTCATATTTAACTTATCTCCGGAATCGTTTATTACTTGCAAGAGAATTATTATCGGAAAGCGGTAGCGTTTTTGTACAAATAAGTGATGAAAATGTACATCTGATTAGAAATTTATGTGATGAAATCTTTGGCCCTACTAATTTTATTTCAGAGATAGTATTCAGAAAAAAAGGAATGACATTAGGGGCTAAAACATTAGAGACAATGAATGATTTTATAATTTGGTATGCAAAGGACATATCCCAAATAAAATATAAACAATTATATGAACCTTATAATGTTGAAGGTGCTTCTCGTTGGTCTATGGTCGAATTGCCCGATGCTACACGCCGCTCTTTGACCAATGATGAATATAATAATCATAAACTTTTGCCAATGGGTAGCCGTGTTTTTAGATTGGTTTCTCAGCGTGCGCCTTCATTTTCGCCTAACAACGTTTTTGACTTTGAATATAAGGGGAAAATTTATAAAGCACCCGGTTGTTGGGTAACAAATAAAGAAGGTATGGCCGTTTTAGCAAAGAATGAACGTTTCTATCCAGAAGGAACTAATCTTAGTTATATCCAATACATTACCGATTTTCCTTACAAAAAACTAACTAACCTATGGACAGATACTACAGGTGCAAATGGAAAAATTTATGTGGTTCAGACATCAGAAAAGGTTATTCAACGCTGTCTCCTCATGACCACCGATCCCGGCGACCTTGTCCTCGACATTACCTGCGGAAGCGGAACTACTGCCTATGTTGCTGAACAATGGGGCCGCCGCTGGATCACCTGCGACACTTCCCGTATTGCCATCACCCTTGCCAAAAAACGGCTTATGACCGCAACCTTCAACTATTACAAACTAGCCCATCCGGAGCAGGGTGTTGGCGCCGGATTTGTGTATAAAACCGTCCCCCATATCACCCTCAAATCCATTGCGAACAATGAACCCCCGGATCAGGAAACCCTCTATGACCAGCCGGAAATTGAAAAGAAAGTAGTCCGCATATCCGGCCCCTTTACCGTTGAGGCCCTCCCGGCTCCTGTTGGCAGCCCCATCGTTAAACCCCTGGATGATGAAGGCGATAGCCCCGCCCCGCAGTTCCATGAGAATACCGGAAAAAAACAAGCCGACTGGATGGAAGAATTACGGGCCGCAGGGATTATAGGCCGTAATGGGGCAAAAATTGAATTCTCCCGAGTAGAAGCCCTGGAAGGCACAAAGTTCCTCCACGCCGAAGCCGAGACCAAAGAACCGCAGCCCCGCCATGCCGTAGTTTGCTTTGCCGGGGAAACTCTCCCCCTCGATACCCGCATGGTGAATCAGGCAATGAACGAAGCCGAAAGCATCCGCCCCAAGCCGGCGCTAATAGTTTTCGCCGCCTTCCAATTTGACCCCTCCGCAGCCAAAGCCATAGATGATACTAAATGGCCCGGTGTAACCCTCGTAAAAGTTCAGATGAATACCGACCTCATGACCGACGACCTCAAAAAGAAACGTTCCAGCAATCAAAGCTTCTGGCTTGTGGGGCAGCCAGATATTGTACTGAAAAAGATTGAAAAGGGTGAGGACGGGGAAGGCGGAGCTTCCCTCGGAAAGTATCAGGTTACGGTAAAGGGCTTCGATTATTATGATGTTAAAAAGGGTCAGGTAGATTCAGGCGGCGCCGACCGGATCGCCATGTGGATGCTTGATACCGATTATGACGGAATGTGCATTGACCCCAAACAAGTCTTTTTCCCCATGGAAGGGAAAAATGACGGCTGGCAGAATTTGGCAAAGGAACTCAAAGCCGAGATTAACATGGAACTCATTGAAAAATATCACGGTGTAGAATCCCTGCCTTTTGTGGTAAAGGACAACACCCTCATCGCGGTAAAGATTGTTGATGACCGGGGAATAGAAAGCCTAAAAGTAATTCCCATAGCCCACACCGATAGCGGTAATTGAGAAATTGCCCTATACTGATAAATAGGAGAGGATTATGACAGCAATGACAGAAATAATTGATGCGGATCGTTTATCGTCAATATTTGAAATCCCCGAGGAAATGAGGCATAGCCGGGTAGAGGTCACTATCCGGCCCTTTCCCGTATCTTCGGAAAAAAACAAACCAAAGGTTAATATGGAATTGCTTAACAAATTCCATAATGCCGGATTTGATTTTAAGGAGCATTTAAGACAGAAACTTGCAGAAGGGTATCAATTTGATTTTGACGCTCAAAAAGTCATAGATGGCACGGAAACGGAAGAAGAAATGCAGGCACGTTTCAGGGCGGAGAAAAACGCTTGGGCGGATGATGTAGCGGAGAGGGTGAGAAATGGAACATCTGAATAAGAAAACGGTTCTTCTTGACGCCAATGTGGTTCTTCGTTTTCTTGTCGGTGATATTCCCGGAATGGCAATCAAAGCAGCCGCTGTGATTGCGGATACTGATTGCACAGTACCGGTCGAAGTAGTTGCTGAAGTTGCCTATAATTTACGAAGGAAATATGGTCATACACGGGAATTAGTTGCTGAAAAAATCAAGAATTTTTGCCTTTTAAAAGAAAATTTAGTGTTAGAAAGCAATATTGTTCGCTTCGCTTGTAATCTCTATGCTTCTTCCAACCTGGATTTTGTAGATTGTCTTCTTGATGGATACGCAAAAATAAAAGGCAACCCTGTATTCACCTTTGACGGAGACCTAAAAAAACAACTGGGAGCAAAAGTTTTCAATGGCTAAGATAGACCAGCTAATAATCAGCTCCCCCTATGTAGAACCAAAAGACCACTGGAAATATAACTACAATAAACAAACCTTTGAACGCACCCCCGGCCGCCGTTCTGCGGGCTATTTCATAGCAGGACAAGGCACAAATCAATACAACGATATCGGCCAATTCATCCCCCTTCCTTTGGTAAATGAAATCCGCAACAGGGTAAAAACATGGCGGGAAAACAACTACCCCGGCATAACCGGAATCACCCGTAAACTGCTGAACCATTAGACCGCCAATGAAGAACGCCCTTATCCCTTCTTTTTCTGCCAAATGGATGCCATCGAAACAATAATATGGCTTGCCGAAGCCCCTGATGCGGAAAAGACCGGCATCGAAATAGAAGGTGACGGCGGCGATTTCAAGCGTATCTGTACCAAGCTCTGCACCGGCGGCGGTAAAACCACCGTAATGGCCATGCTCATAGCGTGGCAGGTCTGCAATAAAGTTTCCTATCCCCATGATAACCGCTTTACAAAAAATGTATTTATCGTGGCCCCCGGCTTAACGGTCCGCAACCGCTTACAAGTCCTGATGACCGGAGGCGATAATAACTATTACCATGAATTCAGGATAGTCCCCACAACCCTGCAAGAAAAATTACATCAAGGCAAAGTAGTAATAAATAACTGGCAAGCCCTTTCATGGGACACTTCCAATGACATTCTAAAACGTAAATCTGTTGACAAGCGGGGGCCAAAAAGCAACGAAGCCTACGCCCGTGAGGTATTAGGCCCCATCGCCAATGCAAAAAATATTCTGGTCATCAACGATGAAGCCCACCATGCCTGGCGGATAAACCCCCAAAACAAAGATAAAGTAAGCAAAGAAATTGTCAAGGAAGCCACCGTTTGGATAAACGGCCTTGACCGCATCCATGCCGCCCGGAACATCCTCACCTGTTATGATTTTTCTGCAACCCCCTTTGCACCCTCCGGCAAAAAGAACGATTCCGAAGCCCTGTTCCCCTGGATAGTCAGCGACTTTGGCCTTAACGATGGTATAGAATCCGGTTTAGTAAAAACTCCCCGTGTCGTAGTCCGTGATGACGCCGCCCCTTCAACCAAAGATTTTCATTCCAAGCTCTACCACCTCTACGCCGATGAAACCGTAAAATCCAATATCAACCAGTCCGCCAAACCGGAAGCCCCCCTCCCGGACCTGGTAATCCAGGCCTACAACCTTCTCGGCGCCGACTGGCTGGAAGCCTATAATAATTGGACCGCCATTTCCCCCGAAACTGGACAGCCCTTTTCCGCAGTCCCCCCGGTGATGATTACCGTAGCAAATACAACTGAAACGGCGGCCCGTATTGAATACGCATTTTTACATAAACACCTAATTACCAAAGAATTATGCGATCCCGCCTGCCTCATTCATATAGATTCAAAAACCCTGGAAAAAGCAGAACAGGAAAACATAGACCTTAACGAATTTTCTACCAATGATGATGAAGGAGAAGGTGAACGAAAACTAAGTCAAAAAGAACTGGCTGCCATTCTCCGTGATACCGTGGACACCGTTGGCCAGAAAGGCAAACGTGGTGAACAAATTCGCAATGTCATTTCTGTTGGTATGCTTACCGAAGGTTGGGACGCAAAAACTGTAACCCATATTTTAGGTCTCCGGGCATTCTCCAGCCAGCTTCTCTGTGAACAGGTAATAGGCCGGGGTCTGCGCCGTAAGTCCTATGATGTAAACCCCGATACCGGACTTTTTACCCCCGAATATGTAAACATCTTCGGCATCCCCTTTACCTTTCTTCCCCATGAAGGAGGGGATGAAGGCGGTGGACCGCCCCCATTGCCAAAAACCCAGGTAGAAGCCCTCTTGGAACGTGCCGAATATGAAATTTCCTGGCCCAACATCATTCGTATTGACCATGAATTAAACCCCAAATTGCACGTTGATATAAAAAATATCGAACCCCTAACCTTAGACGCCGCCGATACCCGTATACGCGCAGACTTGGCCCCCATCATTGATGGAAAAACCGACCTCCGTAAATGCACCGACATCGACCTTGAAAAAATAGAGTCCCTTTTCCGTATGCAAAGGATCATCTTTGATACCACAGCAAGGGTATACGAAGCCATGAAATCATCTTGGCAGACCCAAGCCACCCCCTATGCCCTAATTGGTCAACTATTTAAACTGGTAGAGAAGTACCTCCAGTCCGGCAGAATCCACATAGAGCCACCCCTGTTCGCTATGGATGAGCTTCGTGTCCGCATCATGTATATGCTTAACATGAACAAGATAGTAGAGCACCTCTGGAAATACATCCGGCTTGAACAAACCGAAAAGATAATCCCCATATTCGACCCCAATAAAAAGACCCGTTCCACTACAGATATGCCCACTTGGTATACTTCAAAACCCTGTTTTATTAGGCGAAGCCTATACGGTTTAATACCCCGCGGCTTGCCGCGGCTGAAAGTAAGAATATACTAGAAGGATGAGTGAGATCATCCATAAAGAACATAATGTGAGTACGCTGATGTATCACAT
>BOAV01000075.1 GCA_026002045.1 Spirochaetia bacterium
TTTATTTGCGTTAATGTAAGCTTTTATCCAACATACCATTTATTTTCTCATCCCGGAGGCTTTGATGCGCCATGAAGCCGCACAAATCCTCCGCCGTATGCTGCCTTATATCCTTACTGCTCTCATTTCCGCTTTACTCACAGGAACCGCCTTCCATCTACGACAATCTGGAAAAACTGGAGAGCTTGCTGCTCGATACGCTCTCCAACAGCGAGACGCAGAGCAGACAGTTGGAAGACTTGAACAGGACCTTGGCAGAGAACGAACAAATACTGCACGAGCGCGAACAATTATTGACGGACTTACGGGCACAAAGACCGCAATGTCAGAAACCTATCAGAAGCAATCGGACTTATCCGCGAAATACGAGGGCAGCTCAAGGTTTTGGAAGCGCTTTACGCTGATAGGGATACCGGTGACGGCGGTGATTAGCGCGGGGGTAACGGCGGCGGTGATGCTGGCCGCTAGGTAGGACAGGGATTTATGGCTCTCGTATGAGGGCTTTTAAGTAAAAGCCGTAACGGGCTTAAAACGCAAAGGAAAGTATTATGGACGACATCATAAGGAACACCATCAAAGATTTCAATAGGCCTCGCCCCCTTGAAGGAACCGCTTCCTTAGGGATGATGTGGTTGATATTCTTTAAAAAGGCCGCCTCCCCGCAAAGGGAGGCGGCCCTGTCTGCGCCAAACACGCTCGGCGGTGTCCGGTTAGTTTTGCTTAGAAACCAAGCGCCTCAAGTTCTTCGGCGGAAAGGTCGTCGGCAAGTTCAAGCTCGATAACCGCTTCGTTGTCAATGGATTTCTTTCCCCAATCAACCTGGATAAGGCTGTTACCTTCCAGCCTATACTTAAATTTCAGAACATTGGCCTGAGTAAGGGATGTCCTGCTACCACCATTGAGTGTATATGAGGTCAGGGTAACGGTAATGATATTCCACTTTTTTTCATAGGTCCCTGACCAAATTTTGGTATCGCCGGGGGTTTCGGTTCTGGTAAGGGTAGCCTTCCCGCCTTTTTCTAACTTCAATACGTCATGTCGAACAAACGCACCAGAATACGGCGTATAATCAAACTCATATTCGCCAATCTCACAACCAGCCAAAACCAAAGCGGTCATCATCAGCGCACCGATGAGGCCGAACAATACGTTCTTTCCGTTCTTCATAATAGACAATCCTTTGTGGGTTTTTCCCACTGTTTTTTTTCAGCGTCCGTATGAACACTGTTCAAGCTATTTGGCCTCAAAGACAGAGAAGTCAAAGTCTTCGGCAAATTCAACCGCGATAACTGTATCTTCGGAGGCAACGGATTTCTTGGTATAACCAGAAGAAACCGTCTCAAGCTGCCCATCTTTCAACCGATAGATAGCGGTTCTACTGAAGGTACCTTTCACGGCGACATCATTTGTTGAACAAGAGGTCCAGGTGATGGTAATGAGAGTACCACTTACCTTATAGGTCCCGGACATCGTAATAGTTTCGGAAGGATAGCTGGCAGGATTGGCGGTGACGAAGGTACTAGTATAAGTAGCCGTACCACCTGATTCCAGCTTAATGACCTCTGTGAAATTACCGGCGAAGTTTACCGACTCATGCTCATACTCACCCACCGCACACCCTGCAAGCACAAATCCGAATGCCAGCGCCATTGCCAGCATTCCCAAAATAACTTTTGAGTTCTTCATTTAAAGAACCTCCTTCAAAATATTCTAGCCGGACCATGTCCGATAAAACGTACAAAAGAAAAGAGATACCAGGCCGGCAGTCAGGCCCGAGCTCGGCATGGATTTTCCGGAGTAAGTCGTGGATGTGGAACATGCCCGTGGGGCAGACTGTCCGAAAACTCAATAGGCGACACACATATAGCGTTATCTGAATCTTTTTAGGTAAAGTTACCGCTATATCTGGTGTTGCTGTATCGGGGAGCGCAGGGGTGCCTGACACCAATTTTGCCTGGTGTCCTTTCCTTGGCATAACACTGTAAATGGGGTATCCGGTGACGCCGGATACCCCATTTAGCTTAGGGGGCGGGTAAAAGTCCGGGCCGGGCATAGAGGCGCCGGGTAAAATCATCGTAATCAACAAGCCCCTTGATATTTTCCTGAATATAATATGCCCCGGACTCTTTCCATTCGCCCACACGGGGAGAAAGCCCCGCCTTTACCGGATTTTGGTCAATATAATTCATGACGTACAGATAATCACGTAAATCTTTTATGGGCCGTTCAAAAAAGCGGTTGCCCCATAAATGGTCCGTGGAACCATGCAGTTGGTTCCACCGTTTTGATGAATGGGTTTTAATCCATTGCATAATTTTGGAAAGGTTCTCGCCGGGACCGGGCATAATGAGTAAATGAATATGGGTTGGCATGATGCAAAAGTTCATCAGCTTAAAGCCGAATTTTTTTTTTGCACCATCCAAAACCATAAGCATCACTTTTTTCCCCAACCGCCGTTCAAAAACCCGAATCTTATCATTCGTCCGGGACGTAACATGGTACGCCGCTCCCTCAATGTATTCACGCTTTTTCCGCATACCCTTCTCCTTTGGTGCCTGACACCAAAATATATAGGGCGCTGACTGGCGGTTTTGGATCGAAAAGTATGGAGAAAATTACAAAAAATTACAAAATGGTGCCTGTCACCGTGCGTGTTGCCCTCGGGGTTCCTGCCGGGTATAATGGGATATGCGGATAACTAATACTAAACTGATGTTGGGTATACTTGTGGGGTTATTCCTTGTTCCCTTCGGTTTTGCGGATGATCCGGCGGCATTGCCGGGTACCGGCGGCCTGCTGGACACCATGCTGGAATCTGCGGCGCCGGCGGACGAGGATTTTGATGAGGATCTCGTTCTGAACCTGGATGGTCCTGAAGTGACGGTCTATTATAATGAAAGAAACGAAACGGATTATGTGGAAGTACGAACAGCGGAAAAGATAGAAGAATACCATTATCTGAACCATATCAAGTACTCAGACCTTATCTTTGTCCTCAGCGACCTGCTCCGCAGGATCACCCGGGAGGGCTACCAGTGGTCCACCGCCCCGGCGATTTCCTATGAAAAGAGCGAAGAGGTGGTGCTCCTCTACCGCAGGGATCTGGTGAATGACATGGTGTATGGAATCGTACAGTTCCCCGATTTTAAGGTCTGGCTAAGCGGCGTCCGGGAACAGGATGCGGAACACCGGTTCAATGCGGGGAACGGCCGGGACATGATGACCCTGGTATTTTCATTTGCCTCCTGCCTGGCCCAGGCGGAACAGGCCCTGGGCATCAATCAGCTTGAGTACACGATGAAATTTTTTAAACAAGAATGATGGAAAAACACCCAGGCAAAATTATCGGCCTTACGGGAACCTACTGCGCGGGGAAGAACCATGTCGCCAAGCTCCTGGAAGAGCGGGGCTTTCCCGTGCTGGATGTGGACAAACTGGGGCATGGGGCCCTTGAAACGGAAAAAGAGGCGATCCGCTCGCGGTTTGGGGAAGCGGTTTTGGGCGCGGACGGCGCGGTTGACCGGCGGCTTCTGGGGGCAAAGGTTTTCGGCAAAAACGAAGAACTGGCGGCCCTGGAAGCCATTGTCCACCCGGCGGCAAACCGGATGACCATGGAGTGGATTGAAGCCCGGGGGGGAAAGCCCTGTGTCATCAACGCCGCCCTGCTGCACCGTTCCGCGGTCTTTCCGCATCTGGACGCCATCATCATCGTAAAGGCTCCGGTGCTGACCCGGCTGCTGCGGGCACGGAAACGGGATCATCTTTCGTGGATCGCACTCATCAAACGGTTCGGGAGTCAAAAAAATTTCATTTCCCAATATTTTGATAAAACTTTAAAGTATAACGCCGATATTTATACAGTAGAAAACCGGGGATTTTCTCAAAGAAGATTGAAAACCCGGATCGACAGGATTCTTTCGAGTGAGGGGATGGTACCGTAAATGGAAAAGAAGAAGTTACTTCTCGTTGCAGTCTCTGTGGGCGTGTTTTTGGTAATCGCAATAAGCGCCTCAATATTGATTTTTACACCCAAACAGTCAGGCGGAGAAGGCCGGGCCGCAGCCAGGGTAAATTCCGGTACGATTGTTACGGCCCCAAGGCCCATTCCCGCAGGAACCGGCGCCAGGGGTATGGATAGCGGCGCCAGCCCGGAACCGGAACCGGCCCCTGCCCAGCCGAAATCGGCGGATGTGGTAGATATGGTGCGGAACGCCGATGGACTCCCGGGGCTTCAGACCCCGCCCCCTTCCGTTGAACACGGTGAGAATACGGGAGGCGTATCTATTGACGTACGGCCCCGGACCGCCGCCGGAGTGCCTGCTCCCACAAGTACGGTGCCCAAAGCCGCCCCTGTGAGCCCTCCCGCCGCAACAACTCCTGCGGTTAAACCCGCAGCGGTTGCCGCCAAACCTCCGGCGGCGAAACCTGCCGCGCCAAAACCCGCCGCATCACCGGCCCGGGCAAATAACGATTACTGGGTACAGATTGGGGCTTTCTCCGCCCAGGTCCGGGCGGAAGGGGTCAAGGAGACCCTGGCCGAAAAGGGAATCACCACCATTATTGACGACCGCGATGTGGAAGGCAAAACCATGTACCGGGTACGGGTAGGCCCCTACACTTCAGAAACCGAAGCAAGCTATTGGCTGGCCCTGGTCAAATCCATCGACGGCTTCTCCGAAAGCCAGATACGGGCATCTGCAAGGAGATGAAGAGGTGAGTAATTTCCTGGCTTGTGGGTAAGTGAAGCCTTCGAGGGATAAAATTACTCGCTTTTATTCATAAAAACTCACGTTTGATTAAACCGCCTTCCATGCGAGTGCCCTATATAGGGCATGAAAATATCTACTGCACTGCTGCTCCTATTATTCACGGCGGGTTTCCTTTTCGCAGACCCCAATCTACCGGTCTTTACTTGGGA
This sequence comes from Spirochaetia bacterium, assembly GCA_026002045.1. GTDB lineage: Bacteria > Spirochaetota > Spirochaetia > Treponematales > Breznakiellaceae > BNUT01. The sequence continues at coordinate 4,919 of BOAV01000075.1, forward strand.
TCTGCTCTGGTCGGGCTCCTGGGAAAAAGAGGGCAACCTCGAAAACCGGGGGGATATTCAACTGCATCTGCCCCGTCTGGGGTTTTCCCTGCGGGAGGAGATTCTGGACCGGCGTTCCGGAAAATTCCCCCAGCCCTGGCCCTGGGAAGAAGCCGCGCTGGCGGCGGCGCATAGCGCTCTTCTCGGCGGGCTCTACCACAATCCCACGGGGTCACGGCTGCTTTACGGTATTTTGGATGAATGGGGGCTCCCCGCCCGGCTCCGTAACCCCTGGGCGCGGTCGGTTCCCTTTGCGGAGAACCACAAACCCTCCATGACGGAGTTGAGAACCGCCCCCTCCTCCACAAAGGAACCGGAAACCTACCTTTACATGGGGAGCCCCGTTCTGGATTTCTTTCAGGGAAAGCCCTGGGAAACTTCGATACGCCTTTTCGCCTCCGCCCTGACCGACAAGGAGCGGAATACCTCTGTCGGCTGGGGCCTTGATGGGCAGTTCAACAAAAACATGGGGCTGAGCCTGGAAGGTTTTTATACCGGCCGGGAATTGGCCCCCCGGAAAAGTTCCGCATGGTTCTCCAAAACCCCTCCCCTGCCCACCCGTGACTTCACCCTTTACGGCTTTGGGTCCCTCTTTACTTCTCCATATATTTCAGTCAGTTCCGATTGGGCCTTTTCGGAAACCTTTGCCTTTGGCCGGGATGTATACGGAAACCTGGGCCTCCGCATCGGGAACCCCCTGGCTCCCCTTGGTAAACGCTGGCAGCTTTCACTTGCGGCGGACGGGGCGGGCCCCCATTACACAGACCGGGACGGCGCCACTCCGGGAGAGGGATTCAGAACCGCCGTAAAATTTGAATTGAAGGGAAAGAAAAGCAGCAGCCTCCGGCTGAGTACGAGTCTTCGCGGCAGCACCTTTGGTGAATTTTTTGAACGCAGTACCACCACAGGTTATTACCGGTTCCCCGCCGCCGCTGTCCCCTTTCAGGTTTCCCGTTTTTCCCTGGCTGCAGGCAGAAACGCCCAGAACCCGGCCAAAACCCTGGATAGCCTTGACGGAACCCTGGTCCTCACCCTGAACCCCCAACGCATTATAAAGCAGCGAAAGACCAATCCATGGGCCGCTCCGGTAAATCTGATACTTTCCGGGTCACTGGACGGCATTCTGGCTTTGGAAGGAAAACCCTTCCCCTATCCCATCCCGCAAGGAGCCTATGAATTTGACTCTGCCAAGGTCGCCTGGGAATTAACCTGGTCCCCGGCAATATTTCAGTTCAAGACAAAAACGGCTTATGTCATGAAGCACAAAAAGGAAGGGATTTGGGATCTGTCCTTTTCCGCCGCAGTTCATGGAAAACCGGGCCGTTTCAGTCTCAAAATCGCCTCCCCGGACTTTCCCGAAAAATGGGATTTTACGGTTTCCTGGCGGCTGAATGTCGGGAAATAGTGGACGGTTAAACCGGACCTATTATGGCAAAACAGAGATACGGGTGTATGACTATGTCAATAACAAGGTTCCGGTTCTATCAAGAATGTATGGACGGCGTTTAAAGGGCTATAAGGTGTTGGGGTTTACGGTATAGGTAAAGTGAGAAATGGCATGAGAAAACACAGCCCAATCATGATGGATTTTGACCAAGAGTGATGTGTAGTATCATTAACTTTTATTAATAAAACGCCCGATCAACTCCTCCCTTCCCGCTTCCCGCAGGGCTTCGGCGACCAGGCGGCGGTTTTCGGGATGGTTGAACTGGAGCAGGGCCCGTTGGAGCTTTTTTTCCCGTTCGCCCCGGGCTGCGTAAATCGGCGTCATGGTGCGGGGGTCAAGGCCGGTGCGGTACATCACCGTGGCGAGGGTGCCGGGGGTGGGGTAAAAATCCTGAACCTGATCGGGGACAAAGCCGCTTTTTTTCATGTACAGGGCAAGCTCCACCGCATCCTCCAGCCGGGAGCCGGGGTGGCTGGAAATAAAATAGGGGATCAGGTACTGCTTGAGGCCGAGCCGCCGGTTCACATCGGCGTAGTCCTGCCGGAACTGTTCGTAGACGGCGGCACCGCTTTTTCCCATGGCTGTCAGCACCGGCGCCGAGATATGTTCCGGGGCCACCTTGAGTTGGCCGCTCACATGGTACTTGCAGAGGGTTTCAAGGAACTCCTGCCCGTGCTGTTTATCCATTTCCAGAAAGTCAAAACGGATGCCGGATCGGATAAAGATCTTTTTGGCGCCGGTCACCTTTTCGCGCAGGGCGGACAGGGCCGTGAGGTAGGGGCCGTGATCCGGCCGCAGTTCCGGGCAGGGCTCGGGGAAGAGACATTCCCGGCGGGGGCAGAAAGCGCCCCGTTCCTGTTTTTTGCAGCCGGGGCCATAAAAATTGGCGGTAGGGCCGCCCACATCGTGGATGTAGCCCTTAAATCCGGGCAATGCGGTCAGGGTTGCGGCCTCCCGGCAAAGACTTTCAGCGCTGCGGGAACTGACCGCCCGGCCCTGGTGGAAGGTGATGGCGCAGAAGGAACAGCCCCCGAAACAGCCCCGGCTTGAGACCAGAGAAAAGGAGGTTTCCGTCAAGGCGGGGATACCACCATAAACCCCGTATTTGGGATGAGCGCTGCGGGTGAAAGGCAACTCGTAAATCCGGTCCAGTTCAACGGTTTTGAGGGGAAAGGCGGGGGGATTCTGTATCACCCAGCGGTCCCCGTCGTTCAATTCCACCAAAATTTGGCCGGTTTCGGGGTCGGCGTTGTGTTTTTGGAGCATGAAATGTTCGGCGTAGGCCCGGAGGGATGCGGGATCGGTCACCTTTACCGCTTCGTAATCGGGGAGGCGGACAAAACCGGGGACGGCCGGCGAAACCTCCGAATCTTTTCCATGGAAACGGACGCAGGTGCCCCGGACATCCCGGATGGCGGTGATCTTTTCCCCTGCGGAAAGACGGCGGGCAATTTCCCGGATCGGCGCTTCACTCATGCCGTAGACCAGGATGTCCGCCTTGGAATCCAGCAGGATGGACCGGCGGACCGTATCGGACCAGTAATCATAGTGGGCAAAACGGCGGAGGCTCGCCTCAATGCCGCCGATGATCACCGGGACATCTTTATAAGCGGCTCGGATTCCTTCAACGTATTTAAGGGTGGCCCGGTCGGGCCGGAAACCGGCCTTGCCGCCGGGGGAATAGGCGTCATCGGAACGGGGCTTTTTGGCGGCGGTGTAGTTGGCAACCATGGAATCCATGTTGCCTGCCCCAACCAAAAAACCAAGCCGGGGGCAGCCTAAAACAGTATAGGAAGCGGGATTTTTCCAGTCCGGCTGGGGAATGATCCCCACCCGGTACCCATCGGCCTCAAGAACACGGGAAATAAGGGCCGCCGCAAAGGAAGGATGATCGACATAAGCATCGGCGGAGACAAAAATAAAATCACAGGATTCCCAGCCCCGGGCCGCCATGTCCTGACGGTTCAGGGGCAGAAAATCAACATTAGACTCCAACGACTGCGGTGACCTGGGGAACTTCCTTTTTGAGGTAGTTTTCGATACCCATTTTGAGGGTCATCTGGGCCATGGGGCAGCCCCCGCAAGCGCCGGTCAGCTTAACCGAAACGGTGCCGTCGTCGGTAACGGACACAAATTCCACATCCCCACCGTCCGCCTGGAGGGAGGGCCGTACATTTTCAAGGGCTGATTTAACCTGTTCTTCAAACATAATGATCTCCTGTCAATTATTACTAACTAATTCAACTATAATATACAAGTACCTATTCCGCAATAACACGCCTGGTAGTCATATACCGGGCCAGAAAATATTCATTCTGCCAAACTCCATCGCCCCGTTTCCCCAATTCGCCGATTTTTACACCGTCTTTGTAGGGATCGCCCTTGATGGCGGCGCTTTGAATGGGGATTGATACGGCGTGAAGCAGCCAGGAACCCCGTAATTCACCGGTCTCACTTTTTTTGTAGAGTATGGCAACATGATCCGGATTGGAACCTCCCGGCTGGGAGGCAAAGACCAGAAGGTCTCCGGGTTTTGCGTCCTTAAAATCAATTTCCCTGCCGATGGTAAGATAGGCTTTGGTGGAAGCGGACAGGGGCATTTTCGCTGCGTTGGTAAAAGTATAATTGATAAAACCGGAGCAATCAAAGGTAAGGGGAACATTGGGCGGGCTGCCGTAGGGCGTATCAATATATTTTTCCCCTTCATTAAGTACCGACTGCCGCACCGCCGCCGTGTTTTCCGGCGTGGACTTTTCCGGTACGGGCCTTGCCTGGGGGGTATTTTCCGTCCTTGAGGTCACTGTCATACAAGACATAAAAAGTGGTAATACCAGCAGACACAACATCCACTCTCTTAAAAATTTCATAAAATCCTCATCTCGTGTATATAAAAAAATATTTGGCGCCTGGCGCCCCGGAGCTAAATCTCTACTTGTAATTCACCACGCTGTTTGCGTCCTTTCGGGATGAGGCGGCGCTGACCGCATCGACTCCGGCCTGGATGCGGCCCACCCGGACCAGGGCCACCGCACTGTACCCGCTGGGGAGGCCGAGGTCGGATTTGAGGCTCCGGTTAATGGCGTCCATAGGGCCGGTATAGATCCGGGAACCGTAACCCAGGGCCTGGGCGGCAAGGTAAATGCTTTCCGTTGCCAAGGCGCAGTCCAGGATTTGTGAACCATTGGTTTTGCCGTCCCCGACCGTGGAGATGACGATAAGCACATTACCGTCCACGATGTTTGAAATGATCTTTTTGGCCAGACTCTGGGACTGTACCACCGTAAACTGCCAGGGCTGCCGGTTATTGGCGCTGGGGGCGCGGACACCGGCCTGCACAATCAGATCCAGGTCGGCCCTGGGAATAGCGCCGATGACAAAATTACGGGCCGCATAGTGGTTCAGGATGGGCCGCAGACCGGGGTTATTGCTTTCCTGGGCATCCAGGGCGGGCATGACGGAAAAACAGAGGACACAGAGAACTGCGATACGGATGGTAAATTTCTTCATAGACTTTTCCTTTAATAGTGGGGCGGTTTCCGATTTGGTACTTCTTCCAGATCCCGTGATATTTGGAGAAGCCGGGATTTCATGGCGGCGTGTTCGGCGCCAAGACGGTCAAGGGTGGCGCTGCGGTCCACGACGGTGGCCTGAAGGCGGGTGAGAAAATCTTCCAGCCAGGCGAGTTTGGTTTCGATTTGAGTAAGCCGCAGGTCCGGTTCCTGATCCATGAATTCAGTATAGCAATAATTAAAGGGTAATTGAAAGACGGGGAAGGAAAGGGTTATAGTTGAGATATTAAACAGAAAGATGCGGGGGCAATGATGGGTGAGACCTATGATTTTACGATTGAGGAATTAGGAAAACGGAGTATTAAGTCGCCGATTGCGATGTCAACGACGGCAGGCGACATGATCGCCAACTATGTGACGGATAACAAATTTATCAGGCTGGGGACGGAAGCCAAGCTGGGCGCCCAGCCGCCGATTAAGCGGTCCCAGGTGCTGGAATGCGCCGGTCCCCGGGAGATGCTCTACTTCCAGCCCGCCCATGTACATGCGGGGATCGTAAGCTGCGGGGGGCTGTGTCCGGGGATCAACGATGTGATCCGCTCGGTGGTGCGCTGCCTCTGGTACCGTTACGGGGTAAAGCGTATTTCCGGCGTCCGCTACGGCTACAAGGGCTTTTTGCCGGAATACCAGTACGGGGTCAAGCCCCTGGACCCGGATAACGTTGACGATATCCACAAGCTGGGGGGCACCTACCTGGGGAGCGCCCGGGGCGGCGGCAAAGAGGTGAGCAAAATCGTGGATGCCATGGAGCAGCTCAACCTGAATATGCTCTTTACCATTGGCGGGGACGGCACCCAGCGGGGTTCCCTGGAGATTGCCGAGGAAATTGACAAGCGCAAGCTCAAAATCGCCATGATCGGAATCCCCAAGACCGTGGATAACGATTTTGCCCTGATCCAGCGTTCCTTTGGTTTTGACACAGCGGTGGACAAGGCGGTGGAGGTTGTCGCCGCAGCCCACATGGAGGCAAGCTCGGCGATTAACGGCATTGGTCTCGTGAAGGTAATGGGCCGGGAGTCCGGTTTTATCGCCGTCCATACGGCGCTGGCCAGCCATGAGGTCAACTTCGTGCTCATCCCCGAAGTGCCCTTCAACCTTGAGGGCTATAACGGCTTCCTCCATTACCTGGAAGAACGGATTACCAAGCGGCATCATGCGGTGATCGTGGTAGCCGAGGGCGCCATGCAGGACCAGCTCATGACCGAGAAGAAGCTGGACGCCGGGGGGAACCTCAAAATGGCCGATGTGGGAACCTACCTGCGGGACCGGATCATCAAGTACTTTGAAGAAAAGAAGATCGAGGTGAACCTCAAATATATCGATCCCAGTTATATCATCCGCTCCGCCCCGGCGAATCCCTCGGATTCAATTTACTGCGAACGGCTGGGGGACGCGGCGGTTCACGCGGCCATGGCGGGAAAGACCAAGCTGATCATCGGACTGGTAAACAACGAGTTTGTCCATCTGCCGATCAGGGAAGTGATCTCCCACCGGAACCATGTGGAACCTGAGGGCAACCTCTGGCGGGATACCCTGGACGCCACCCACCAGCCGGCGCTGATGGTGAACCAGTTCAATAAATAATTATCATTTCGTTTCATAATTCTGTCGATATTGGAAATAAGACAATATATTGATGGAGTTTTTATGAAACGGATCGTTGTTTTTGTAATCCTGGTGTTTTCTGCTGCCGGGCTGATTTTTGCACAATCCTCCGATTGGAATGTCCGGCGGCAGCAACCGCAGGATACGGTATATATCGTCCCCGGTCCGTCCAGGCGGATAATCAACGGTGAATTGGGAATCAGCCGGGGTATGGTTACCCTGACCGACAAAAACGGCGTTGCCTGGTATGTACTGGGCCTGGATCGCTTTATTGGTTTTATCGACGGCCTGGACTTGGGGGAAGAAGTAGAGCTTGAAGGCTACGCCCCCGCCGCCCCCGGTTCTTCACAGGAACGTTTTTTCCAGGCTACCAAACTCATCCTGGACAATATGGATTACGAACTCACCCCTCTCTCCGAA
>BOAV01000076.1 GCA_026002045.1 Spirochaetia bacterium
GTCAAATGCCACCGGCGCGTGTATCGCCGGGATACCCCGCTCCGAGCCGAGAAAATCAGCGGCGGCGCCGCCCTCGGGACGGAGGACAATAGCGGCGGCGCTTTGGGAGAGGGCGGTAAATTCCTCAAAACTTGAACAGAATGCGGGGTGACGGAGGGGACCAAAACCGAGCCGCCGCATAAGAGCGGCCAACTCGGAATTCTGCGCAGGCGGACGGAAGGAGCCCAGCACAATGGTCCCCTGATCTTTTTTGTCGTTTGGGCATTTTGGAAGGAACTCGTACAGCGACTTCTGTACCCGCAGCATGGGGGTCATCTTGTTGTCCTGCATTATGGGGTTCATCCGGGTCAGCCGTATCGGAAGGCAATGCGTTTCTTCCATTTTTTTGATGGCGGCGCTGTGATCACCGGCGAGGAGATCGTCGATACAGGGGAGGAAGAGCAGTATCGCCTTTGGCCGGGGTTTCACCTTGACCATGATGTCGTCAACAGCGCGCTCAATCTCGGCATCGTAACCGCCAAGGATGATCTCATGTTCATCTATACAGAGATAGGTAATCTTGCTGCGATAACCCTGTTCAATAGAAGCAATCGCGCCGTGGCGGCCGCAGGCTTCGGGACATACAAACAGCAGCTGGGTTTCGGGCAGCATACAGGCGACCCGTATCACGCCCCAGCCGCCGTGCGCCGGAGAGCAAAAGTGAAGGGTCGCGTTCATCGCATCCTTGCCGAGCACCTGCTCAGGCTGTCCGGCGAGGCGGGCGAGGGGCAGTTCATCGGTAAATTTAAGACTCATGCGGACGCCGCCTTTGCCCATAGGCTATCACCGGCGGTGATGATATCATCCGCTATTGAACGGTAGATCGCGGTAAGATCGCTGTCAGGAAAAACTTCGCAGACCGTTTTACCCAGGGCTTCCGCTTCCTGTACCAGTGCGGAACGGGGCACATCTCCGATGATGGCGGTGTTGATTTCGGCGGCGGCTTTTTCAACAATACGCCGTTCGTCCTCGATGTTGCGCCGGTTGAGGATCATCCCGCCGAGGGATGCATAATCCCGGCCGGCAAAGCCGCGTATTGCCTGGGCGATATTGCAGGCGGCGTAGAGGGCCATCATTTCGCCCGAACTCACAATGATCACCTCGTCGGCGTAACCCGCCCGCATGGGCATGGCAAAGCCGCCGCAGACAACATCCCCCAGTACGTCATAAAGTACCACATCGGGCCGGTATTCCTCAAAGGCGGAAAGTTCGTTGAGCTTTTCAAACGCGGCGATGATGCCCCGCCCCGCGCAGCCTATACCCGGAGTAGGCCCCCCGGCCTCAACGCACAGAATGCCGTTGTACCCTACGGTAACCAGATCCGTGAGCGTCGGCGCGGGATCGCGCCGCAGCACGTCAAGCACCGTGGGGATACGTTTCCCCGTAAGGGTAGCGGTGGAATCCGCCTTGGGGTCACAGCCAATCTGCATCACCCTGCGGCCCGATTGGGAAAGCGCCGCCGAAAGATTTGATACGGTTGTTGATTTTCCTATGCCGCCTTTGCCATACACAGCTATCTTTTTCATCAAATATCTGATCTCCTATGTTAGATTAAACTATCAAAGATAGTATTCACTAACATATATTAGGAGAAGCTAACATATTTGTCAACTATTTTTTTACGATTTTTCAGATGGCCCCGCACCGGGGACACTTCCGGGGTCTTTTGGATTCAAAGCTTGCAGCATGAGGAAGTTTGAAAGGCGCAGTTTTTTACCAGCCGCCATAAAAAAGCCGGGGGCTAATGGTGATAGTGCCGGACAGTGCGGGGTCACCACCCCCGCCGCCATTATCGCACCCCACAAAAACCAACCCAAATGCCAGTAAAATTACCGCCATTACCCCAACAAGCCGGATGACACGGACACTCACAGACTTTTGTTTTCACATTTTGGCTTTTGTCCGTGAAGTAATGCCGGAGAAGAATAGACGCCAGCGGACTGTTTATGTTAAAATAACCCTTGCGGCGGATAAGGACGGAAACTTGGCAAAAGAGCCCTGGGACAGCAGCACGGAGAAGGCAAAAGCCCTTACCATTGAGGATTTTGGGACGCTGGACGAAGTAAAGGAGATGGCAAAGGGACCTTTTACAAATAAAACGGGGCTTATTGCTACGCTGTCAAAAACCTCAATCAACAAGATTCTGAATAACAAGGCAAAAAACCAATCATTTAATGAAGAAGCGCATATTTTGGCAGCAGTGAATGTTGACAGGCTGTTTTTTAATGCCATCGAACCATGGAAATTCGAGCTTGATCCACGAAAGGAGAATACTCAATTAAACAACAGAATGTTCTTTTATTCACCGATGGAATTTGACGGTAATGGAATACCAGAATAAAGACGTTAATCTGTATAGTCTTGAAGCGATTGAAGCTATCATTACATAAAAAAGGGAATGTGGGTATATTGGGCCTTTCCGGACTGATCCGGCAGTAACCCCCTCAACACATCCCCCATAGGGCGGTATCTCCCCCGTCCTGTTTCAAATAGAACCCTTTTTCATGACATTGTCAATCTATCTGTCCAATCAAGCTACATTTTCCACAAATCGGCGCGTGAAGCGACGCCGGTTTTGTAGTAAATGCGGGAAAGGTGGTTTTTCACTGTGCGGAGGTTTATGCCCAGGGCGGCATTGACATGGGCGTAGTCGTCAAACTGGGGGTACACAAAACCGGGGGCGTCTTGCCAAACCTTTCCCGCAGCCAAGTTCCGGCATAAAAGGATAATGCCTTCTTACTTTGTCCGTTTGTAAGTCTTTATCTCCTGATGCAGCCGCGCAGACAATTCCGCTATCGGTACGCGCACCTGTTCCATGGAATCCCGGAAACGCAGGGTCACTGTGCTGTTCTCCTTTGATTCGTAGTCCACGGTGACGCAGAAGGGGGTGCCCGCTTCGTCCTGCCTGCGGTAGCGGCGGCCGATGGCCCCGGCCTGATCGTAGTCGGTGGCGAAGTCTTCCCGCAGTTCTTTGCGGATGTCCTGGGCCATTTCGGCAAGGCCGTCCTTTTTCATCAGGGGGAGGATGGCGGCCGTGACCGGCGCCACCGTGGGGTGGAAACGGAGGACCGTGCGCCAGTCGTCGTCGTTACCCTTGTCGGCGACTTTTTCCTCATCATAGGCATCGCAGAGGATCATCAGCAAAGTCCGGGTAAGGCCGGCGGAGGTTTCGATGATGAAGGGGATGTAGCGCTCGTTGTTGTTTTCCTGATCGATGTACTGTAAATCCTTGCCGGAGAATTCGGTGTGCCGGCTGAGGTCGTAGTTGGAGCGGTTGTGGACCCCCTCCAGTTCCCGCCAGCCCATGGGGAAGAGGTACTCGATGTCGTAGGCGTCCTTGGCATAGTGGGCCAACTCGTCCGGGCCGTGTTGGTGCCAGCGGAGGCTGTCCATCTTGACCCCGAGTTTTTCGTAGTAGGCCCAGCGCCGTTTCTTCCATTCATTGAACCATTCAACATCGGTGCCGGGTTTGACAAAGTACTGCATCTCCATCTGCTCGAATTCGCAGGTGCGGAAGATGAAGTTCTTGGTGACGATTTCGTTGCGGAAGGCCTTGCCTATCTGGGCGATGCCGAAGGGGATCTTCATCCGGTTGGACTGGATGATGTTTTTGTAGTTCACGTAGATTCCCTGGGCGGTTTCGGGCCGCAGGTAGATGATGCTGGAACTGTCTTCCGCCGGGCCGATGTTGGTTTTGAACATCAGGTTGAACTTGCGGGTGTCGGTGAGCTCTCCGCCGCATTCGGGGCACTTTTTGGCAGCCAGGTTTTCCGCCGGGATCTGGTCCGCCCGGAAACGGGTTTTACACTTCTTGCAGTCCACCAGGGGGTCGGTAAAATTTTCCACGTGGCCCGAGGCCTCCCAGGTGCGGGGGTGCATCAGGATGGCGGCGTCAAGGCCCACGATGTCATCGTGGAGCTGGGTCATTTCCTTCCACCAGTTCCGGCTGATGCGGTTTTTGAGCTCTATCCCCAGGGGGCCGTAATCCCAGGCGCCGTTCTGGCCCCCGTAAATTTCGGACGACTGAAACACAAAACCCCGCCGCTTTGCCAGCGACGTGATTTTCTCCATAGTGGCCTTACCCTGATATTCTGATACATCGGACATGAATGGTTCTCCAAAAAGAAGTGATGGCTCGGCGGTTGGTTCCAACGGAAGCGGACTACCCCGAACATGTGGATAGTATATAGAAAGAAGGGCTGAATGGCGAGGGGGGCGAATGGCATACTCCATAAGATTGACAGGCATTCAGAAGCGTTATATTTTGTATGTATAACGATGCAGAGGCCGGGTGAAAGGAGAAGACATGATCGATTTGACCATTAACAGGACGGTTCTTGAAAAGAACATACAGAAGGCGAAGGCGAATAAGGTTATCATCCCCACCTTCAAACAGATGAAGGATCCTGAGCGTGAGATCCCCGATGCCATAAAGGCGCGGCTTAAAAATACCGGGCTCTGGGATGTGGACCCGGTAAACCTTTTCAGGATCACCTGGAAGAATGAACCGAAGGACTCAGGGGGGCTTTACGGGAAGCCGAATTTTATTGAGCTGCCCACAAAGCTTACCGGGGTGGCTGCCCGGATCATCTGCATGGTGGGAAAGTTTTTCCCCACCGGCTGCCACAAGGTGGGGGCCGCCTTCGGCTGCCTTGCGCCCCGGCTCGTGACCGGTCAATTCGATTCTACCGCGCAAAAAGCGGTGTGGCCATCCACCGGTAATTACTGCCGGGGGGGCGCCTTTAACTCCAAGCTCCTTGCGGTTGAATCCGTAGCAATACTGCCGGAAGGCATGAGCCGGGAGCGCTTTGAGTGGCTTTCCAAAATCGCCGGGGAGGTAATCGCCACACCGGGCACCGAATCAAACGTAAAAGAAATTTTCGACAAGACCCACGAACTTAAAGAGACCCGCAATGATGTGCTGATCTTCAATCAGTTTGAGGAAATGGGGAATTACCTCTGGCACTACAACGTCACCGGCAGCGCCATTGCCGAAGCCTTTGAGAGCATCAGGGGCAGGGACGGGAATTTCGCCGGGGTCTGTTTTACATCGGGCTCGGCCGGAACACTGGCGAGCGGTGATTACTTGAAACAGCGTTACCCATTGAGCAGAATCGCTGTGGGGGAGGCGCTACAGTGTCCTACCATACTCAACAACGGCTTCGGGGCGCACCGGCTGGAGGGCATTGGGGACAAGCACATCCCCTGGGTGCACAATGTGAAAAACACCGACATGGCAATCGCCATTGACGACAATGATTCCATGGCCCTGCTGCGGCTCTTCAACGAAGAAGCGGGAAAGGAATTTTTGATAAAGGAAGCGGGGCTCAAACCGGAAGAAGTTAATGTTCTTTCTTACATGGGAATCTCCGGCATTTCAAACATGCTTTCCGCAATCAAGTTTGCAAAATACTACGAGCTTACCGGGAAGGATGTGGTGGCCACGGTGCTTACCGATTCTGTGGAGATGTACCGCTCCCGCATCGCCGAGCTCCGCGTGGAGGAAGGCGAATACCGCGGCATCGACGCCGCCGCGAATTTTGCCGCCAGCCTTCAGGGTGAGGGGACCGACAACATGCTGGAACTCACCTATCCTGAACGCAAGCGGGTACACAATCTCAAATACTACACCTGGGTGGAACAGCAGGGCCGCACTGCGGAGGAGCTAAACGATCAGTGGTACAATCAGGAGGAAACCTTCCTGGCCGTGCAAAAACAGGCCGATGAGATCGACGCCCTGATCGATGATTTCAACAAGCGCACAGGATTACTGTGATATGAGAAATGTACTGAATGCGGTGTGTATTGACTGTGGTGCGGAACATGAGGCAAACGACAACACCTACACCTGCAAAAAATGCGGCGGTATTCTGGAAGTAATATACGATTATGCCTATATCAAAACACAGCTGACCCGTGAAAAACTTGCTGGTCGGAAGGACCCGACACTTTGGCGTTATCGGGAACTCCTCCCCATTGAGGAAGGCTCCGAGCTTACCCCGCTGCGGGTGGGCGGCTCGCCCTTGTACAAGGCGGACCGGCTGGGGAAAATTTTGGGGCTGAAAAATCTTTACGTTAAAGATGACGGGCTGAACCCCACCTCAAGCCTCAAGGACCGCGCTTCCGCAATCGCGGTGGTGCGGGCTAAGCATGCGGGGATGAGTACCGTGGCCTGTTCCTCCACGGGGAACGCCGCGTCTTCCCTTGCGGGGAACGCCGCCGCCATGGGCCTTAAGTCCTTCATCTTTGTGCCGGAGCGGGCCCCCAAGGGAAAGCTCACCCAGCTTTTGATTTTCGGCGCCACGGTGATCAGCGTGAAGGGAAACTACGAGGATACTTTTAAACTTTCTGCGGCGGCGATTGAAAAATGGCATTGGTACAACCGGAACGCCGCCATCAATCCCTATCTGTCGGAGGGCAAAAAAACAGTATCACTGGAGATTGCGGAACAACTGTGTTTTAAGGCCCCGGATTACGTTGCTATTTCCGTTGGGGACGGCTGTACGATTGCCGGTGTGTGGAAGGGTTTCAAAGACCTCTACGAAATCGGCTTTATCGACAAACTCCCCCGGCTCATCAGCGTTCAGGCTTCGGGCTGTTACCCGATTAACCGGGCCATCGAAACCGGCAGGCCCATTGAGTGGATGGAAGAGGACACCATCGCCGACAGTATTGCTGTGGGGGTTCCCCGGAATGGGGAGAAGGCTCTGCGGGCAATTCGGGAATCTAACGGGATCACGGTGAATGTTTCCGATGATGAAATTCTCGCCGCCATGCGGCTCTTGGGCGCCACAAGCGGCGTCTTCGGTGAACCCGCCGGAGTGACCGGCACGGCGGGTCTTAAAAAGGCGGCGGAACAGGGGCTGATCCCGGAGGATGCAACCGTGGTTTCCGTGGTAACCGGGAACGGCTTAAAAGACGTGACCTCTGCCCAGCAGGCTGCGGCGAATGCGGGGCCTCTTGGGGAACCGATTCATATCCCGCCGGACATTGGTATCCTGATTGACGAATTTGAAAAACGCAAAATCAAGGCTTAACATCGTCCTCGCCGCCGTCCATCTTGAAGAAGGCCCCGAGGCGGTTCCCCTGGGCACGGCCTGCGTCGCCTCCGCTTTGAAGGCAGCCGTTGCAAGCTCTGGCCCCGACATTTCGGTTGTCCTGGTTGAAACTTTCGCTGTCGAAGGGGCCGCTGCTTTAATCAAAAAAATATTTGCCAAAACACTTAGTGATACTATTGATGCGCCCGATACCATTAATGCTATCGGTTTTTCCCTTTACAGTTGGAACCGGGATATCTGTCTTGAGGCGGCGGCGCAGATCCGCCGGGATCGCCCGGACATTTTTCTTTTTTGCGGCGGACCCGAAGTGACCGCCCTCCCCGATGGCTTGCATACATCCCAGGGCGGCCCCTTTGATGCGGTTATCCGGGGTGAAGGTGAACTTGCGATGGTGGAACTTATCGGCTGTCATTTTTTTTATGAACCGGCCGCTTCGCCAGCACCGGGGACCGGGCCTGTTACGGGGACAGAGCCGCCTGCGGTCTTGAGCGAAGCGGAACTTGCATCACTGCCGTCACCCTGGCTGGACGGGACCCTTACCGTGCGGAATAGGCCGGGCATACTCTGGGAACTGGCACGGGGCTGTCCTTATGCCTGCGCTTACTGTTACGAATCGAAAGGCAATAAGCGTGTCCGCTACATTTCAGAGGATCGGCTGCAAAAGGAGTTAAAATTTTTTGTTAAAGAAAGTGCTGCCGACAAAGGAACCGGGGGGGCCTACGTTTTTGTATTGGACCCAACCTTCAATACCGATAACCGACGGGCCATTCGTATTCTGGACATGATCATCAACAGTAATACTGTGTCGCAGGGTATTCACTGGCACTTTGAGGTGCGGGGAGAACTCCTTACCCGCGAACAGGCCCGGCGTTTTGCCCGGCTCGGGGCATCCCTCCAGATCGGGCTCCAGACCGCCGACCCAAAGGTGTCGGCTTTGATAAACCGCAGCCTTGAGCGGGGGAAATTTGCCTCAAAAATAAATCTCCTCAACGAAGAGGGGGTGAGCTTCGGCCTGGATCTGATCTATGGCCTTCCCGGCGATACCCTCGCCGGTTACCGGAAGAGCCTGGACTTTGCGCTTTCACTGTACCCCAATAACCTTGACCTCTTCCGCCTGTCGGTGCTCCCCGGTACTATCCTGTTTGAAAAGATGGCGGAATACGGTTTAAAGACCGAAGGAAAAGCGCCTTATATGGTGATATCAACGCCGGAATTCTCCGCCGTTGATCTCGCAAAAGCAGAAAAACTGTCAGAGGGAACAGATATTTTTTACAACCGGGGCCGGGCGGTGGCCTGGTTTAATCAGGTTCTCTATCCTTTAGGGATGCGGTCATCGGTCTTTCTGAATGAATTTGCTGTATGGCTAAATGAAAGGGGAGTGTCTGGTGTTAGTAATTCTGTCGAGATAGAAAAACTCCAGCTTGCCTTTCTTGAAAAAATCTACAGGCGGACAAAAAAGGAAAAGCTTATTCCGGTGCTACGCGACATCGTCCGGTATCACGGGGCATGGGGCCGGGCATTGGCGGAGGGGCTTTCTTCGGAGATCCATTTTAACTATGAGCCGGAAGCAGTATTAAGCGAAGACGCCATGGATATTGAAAGTTTTGCCGCCATGGTTAAACCACGGCCTACACGGAAACGGATGACGCCGGGACCTGATGGGCCGCAGCTTCTGGCAGAATAGTATTACTTTTTCTTTTTTTGCGGTGGTTCCGGCAGGAGGGTATAGATATTGTTTCTTGCCGACTTGAAGAGGGCGGAAATGGTTTGGGAAATAATGTCACGGGTGGAATCGTCAATGTCTTTATAGGTTTGGATCATGAGGCCGACGTTTTTGAACCACTTGGTGGTAAGATCCGGCAAAGATTTTGCATCCGTAGAACTGAGGATGTCGTAGAGGGCGTCGGTAAAGCGCTGCCGCTGTTCCCTGTTCATGCCGCCGATCCATTCCTTTAAGGTACGGTCAACGAAATGGCTTTCCTGGGTCCTCGTCTCCAGCCGGATCACATCATTATGGCTGACTTCCCAGGAATAGACATCGTGCTGCATGATGCCGGTCTGGGTGCTCTTAACCACGGTGTAATCATCATCGTGCTCAAAGAGCATACCGATGATCGAAGACTGGGGAACAAAGGCATGGATTTTTTCTTTGATGGCCCGGTAACCGGGACTGAGGATCACCTCCCGGTTAAACCCCGGCGCGTCATTGCTGTATATGGCAGTAATGCGGGGCCGGATTTTTTTATTACAGAAGGCGGCGGCGTAGACCGCGAGGTTTCCTCCCTTGGAATGTCCCCCGAGCCGCAGGCTGCCCCGAATACGTCCCGCCATTTTTTCAAGATAACTCACCGCTTCCAACTGGGCCGGTATCGCAGTGCTGAAACTCATGTTGAAATCCTCTTTCCATCCCACCAGGGTATTATCGGTGCCCCGATATGCGATAAGGGAAGAACCATCGCCGGTCATAATGGTGAGGGCGGAAAACTGTTTCTCCTGTTTAAGATCGATTTGATTCACATAAGCTGCAAGTTTCAGGCGCTTGTACCGCTCGCAGGCGCCAAGTGCGCCAAGCAGATCGGGGTCTTCCCTGCATATCAAGACATCATCAAAGGCTTTGGGTTTACGTTTTAGAACTGCGGCGATCCTTCTCGCCGCCTCGGCAATGGTGATGGTGTTTTTTTCGTCCGGGGACGGGACGATACCGTCAAAGGGAAGATAGGAAAGATGGGTAAGGATGATATTATCCGCCGGGTTAAAAGGCGCCTGGCTGAAACTTAAATCTCCCCGCCATATTATGTAATCGAAAATATTTGCCATGCTTTAAATATAGTAAGAAACGGGGCAGAAAACAAGGATAAACTGCTTTCCCGGAAGGGACGCACGGCCCGCCTCAAAGGCGCTTCTTCCGCCGATGATGCACATAGCCTGCGTCCATTGCCGGTAGTCCCGGCGCTCTTGTTACCGGTGGGTATCCACGGTCCTTTTTAATATTTTAACAATAATCGACCAAATGAAATAAATCTTGGATCAGTTATCAAATAACTTCTTTGATTTACTCCATTAATTCCATCTTCTTCTTTTAATGTTGCATCTATAAAATCTATATTTGTATTATCCATTATAACAAAAATACTCATATGTGTTGGAGGTATATTTTTATCTTCTCCCATGAATATTAAATCCCCGGGTCTTGGATCATTAATTTTAATTGTCCATTCATTATAAAAATTAATTACAGCGGCATCTTCAAATAATAATGAATATTTGGTCCCGGCTATTGCATATTTAAAACAATTTACAATTAATCCAGAACAATCCATTTTTATTATTCCATCTTTTTCGAGAAAATCTTGCCCTCCCCATTCATATTTTGTATCCTTTTCTACATATTTTTTTGCATAATAAACAACCTTTTCACCTATATCCCTTGGACATTCTATTTCATTTTGAATATCCAAACTTGTTGAACATGAAGTTACGATTATAACCATTAGGGCGAATGAGATTATCCTAGGCATTATTACTAATTTACAATAGGTCATATTATTTTGTCAATATGTCTAACCAATTTACAGGATAAACGCAAAGAATGCGTTTATCCTGCCCCCGAAATGCTTGCATTTGAGCCGCAAGGATAATATACTCCATATAAGTAAGGAATATCCTGTAATTTAGGGAGCCGCCATGGTCGCCGGTGAAACCACTCCGGTCCCGGTTTTCCGGGGATTCCTCGTCCACGCCTATGCGGATATGCGCAAAAACCGGCTCTATTTTTTGGGCCGCCTTGAGGATGGCCGATCCTTTGCCGTGGTGGAATCGGTCCTCCATCCCTCTTTCCATGTGTACGAAAAGGATCTTGAGCGCTGCGCCCACCTGCTTTCTTCTATAAAATACGAAGTTAAACCAGCCCGGCTGGAATCCTTCGCCGGAAAAGAAACGCTGTCCCTGCTTGAGTTTTCCCGTATCGGCGATCGGACCGCCGCCTTTAACAATCTGGCCCGCGGGGGTATTTCCGGTCCCGATGGGGATATGAAGATCCCCGATGCCTTCCTTACGGATCGCCGGATCCGGCTCTGGATGGAAATCCGGGGCCCCTCCCGTCCGGGCCGCCTGGTGGACCTGGTGTTCCCCGAACCGGACTTAGTACCGGTCTCCGATGCTGAAAGGGCCGGGGCGGTCCCGCCTTTGCGAATCGCCTCCATCGACATTGAAACCGATACCGAAAAGGGGACCATCCGCGCCATCGGCGTTTCCTGGGCCGAGGCCCGGTCTCTCGCCGGGGATACATCGGCATTCGGCGGCCTGGTGCGGGTATTGGGAACCGGCGAAGTTCCGTCTCCGGCGCATCCGAATCAAGTTCTGACCCCGGCGCCACTGGTCTTCCATCCCGATGAGCCTTCCCTCCTCCGGGCCTTTATCGACGATATCCGGACCGGGGACCCCGATGTGCTCACGGGCTGGAATTTTTTGGACTTTGACTTCAAGCACATCGCTGAACGCTGCGCCGTTTTGGGCATACCCTTTGCCATTGGGCGGTCCGGGGAGGATGCAAAATTTTTCTCAGGCGACGCCGGGGATGGGGGGCGCTGGGGAAGCCGCAGGTCTGCGGTGGCCCTGGTGCCGGGGCGGCAGGTGATCGACGCCCTGCGGGTGGTCCGCGCCGGCGGGCGGGGCCTCGTGGCCCAGGGCGAAGGGGGGCAGTTTTCCGATTTTTCCCTGGAGTCGGT
>BOAV01000077.1 GCA_026002045.1 Spirochaetia bacterium
ATTCTGCCGTATCCGAAGTTATTTATCGACCTGTGCCAAGCATACTGTTTCTGCTGCTGACGCTTTGACCATTCTGTTCGATGGCAAGTTGCCTGGTTTCGTCGGAAATGTTGCTTTAAAGGGCTGAATGGTTACAATATTTTTTCCATAGGAGGAAAGAAGTATGAAGAAGTGTAAAGTGTTGGCAGTCGCAGTAGTACTGTGCATGCTCATGGCGTCTGCGGTTTGGGCAGGTGGTACAAAAGAAACCGCAGCCGCTGATGGGGTAACTCCGATTCAGATGACGGTGCGTTTGTTTGAACAGCCGCCTGATATGAGCAACATTTACTGGAAAACATTCCAGGAAAAGGCGGGAGTTAAACTGGATGTTACCTGGATCCCCGATGGTGATTACAACACCAAGCTGAACCTTATCCTGAGTTCCAACGATATCCCTGAAGTGCTTATTGCGAATCTTTCCAATAACCTTAACAACCCCGGCTTCCTTGCAGCGGTTCAGTACGGCGCCTTCTGGGATTTAACCCCCGTATTGGGAGATTTCTCCAAGTACCCCAACCTTAAAAAGAATTCCGCCCCCAATTCCTGGGTAACCAGCCGGGTACTGGGGAAAAATTACGGTATCCCGCGGACCACTTCCCAGTGGCAGGGTGTACCGATGGTCCGGAAGGATCTGTTTGAAGAAGTGGGCCTGCCGCTTCCCACCACCACGAAGGAATTCCTTGACGGTATTGAAGCGGTACTCAAAAAGCACCCCGACATGATTGGTATTGCTTCCAAACAGGATTTCATTCTAAATTCCAGCGGCGGATTGACCGGCGGTTTTGGCGGTGAGGACGCCTATTTTGACAACGATGGCGGTTTGGTCTACCCCAAACTTAATCCCGGATTTACCAAGTTTATTGCCTATATGCGCGACGCCTATGCCCGCGGACTTCTCTCCCGTGAATTCTCCGCCATGAAGCCTACACAGGCGACCGATTATTTCCAGACCGGTATGGCGGTAGCGTTCCTCAATGAATCCGCCCGCTGGGTTTATCCCTTCCAGGTTGCACTCCGGGAGAAAACCGGCAACCAGAAAGCGGAAGTCATGTTTGTTCCCCCGATGGAAGGGGACAAGGGCAAATACGTAGGAGGTCTTGGTACCGGCTTTAACGATTCCTTCTTTATTTCCAAGAAAGTCCCCGAGGCAAAAATGCTTAAAATCATGGATTACTTTGAGAGGACTTCAACTCCGGAATTTTATGAACTTACCACCTATGGGATCGAAGGGGTTCACTGGAACAAAGATGCGAATGGCTACCGCGTCGTTACCCCGCAGCGGGAAAAAGATCTGGGTTCAACCTCTCCCTGGCAGGTGCTGCCCGGCAGCTACTATGCCTATCAGAAGATCGATTCTACCGCTGCTCCCGAAGCCTTTAACGAATCGATGCGGAAGACCTTCGATCAGTCCAGCTATGCAACCCGCAACGTAATAAACCCATTCAGCGTGGTGACCTCCGCGAAATGGGTTCAGGCATGGCCCAAGTATCAGTCAAACTGGGCGGCCAAGGCTACTCAGGCGGTAACCGGACAAATCTCCATGGCCGAATATCAGGCCTATGTTGATACCATCAACAAAGACCCCGATGTAAAAGCCGCATATCAGGAATTTGCAGCCAACTACCATCAGGTTTATGATTAATTAAATTTTCCCGGGGCAGGAATATCAGCTTCCTGCCCCCCTGTTTTTTAAAAGTCTTTGTGCTAAGGATGTTTTTATGGCAAAAGCTTTGGAATTGACGGCGGCGCAGCGGCGCATTAAACAGAAGTCAAGTCTTGGACAAAGAATAATTGATGATCGGTTTATTTATCTTTTGTTGCTGCCGGGCTTTGTCTTCTTTATTGTTTTTAAGTACACTCCCATGTGGATGCTGATAATTGCCTTTCAGGACTATAACCCCTGGCTGGGAATTGCCGGAAGTGAGTGGGTAGGGCTTAAACATTTTAAATTCCTTCTCAATGATCCCATGTTTTATCTGATGCTGAGGAACACCTTTGCAATCAATCTGATGAGTCTTATTTTTTATTTTCCCATACCGATTATTCTGGCCTTGCTGCTTAATGAAATAAAGCACGCTGCATTTAAAAAAATAGCCCAGACGATTTTTTATTTCCCCCATTTTCTTTCCTGGGTTATCGTTGTCAGTTTAACTTTTTTTATGCTGTCCATTGACGTTGGGCTTGTCAATAAATTCCTCTCCTTCTTGGGGCTGCCCACGGTTTTGTTCTTATCCAACCCAAAGTATTTCTGGATCCTTTTGACGGGGCAGCAAATCTGGCGTGAAGCAGGATGGGGAACCATTGTGTTCCTGGCCGCCCTTGCGGGAGTGGATGTTGAACAGTATGAAGCTGCCATCATCGACGGAGCCAATCGTATGCAGCGGATTTGGTATATTACCATTCCGGCGATTATGCCCACGGTTATCGTCCTTCTGCTTTTGCAGTTGGGAAATATCGCAACCGTTGGCTTTGAGCAGATACTGCTTATGTCCAATCCGATGGTTAACAACGTATCCGAGGTTTTTGATACCTATGCGTACCGGGTGGGTATTTTACAGAGCAGCACCAGTTTTGGAACCGCAGTAAATGTTTTTAAAGGCATCGTGGGATTCGTTTTTGTCTGGTTTTCTAATTTTTCGGTTAAAAAGCTCGGATACGAAGGGATTTATTAAGGAGCACTTATGCTATCAAAGAAGATGTCCGTTTCCGATTGGATTATATATGCTTTTCTGGGGATAACATCCCTTGTCTGCCTTTTGCCCTTTGTGTATCTTGTATCCATATCTCTGACCGATCCTGACGTATACCGGCCTTTCACTTTTTATTTCTTTCCAAAGAAATTTTCCCTACAGGCCTATACATACATCCTCAGTACCAATTCGTTTGTCAATTCGCTCAAGAGTACCGTATTCATTACCATCGCCGGGGTAGTATGTAATTTAATTGTTACCTTAACCTTTGCCTATGGGCTTACCAAAACCAGGGTGTTTGGATACCGGTTTATTCATACCCTGGTTATTATCACCCTGTTTTTCAGCGCCGGAACCATACCGACCTTTTTAGTTGTACGGAACCTGCACCTCCTTAACAGTCTGTGGGCCCTGGTTCTGCCGGTCTTAACCAGCGCCTGGGATATTGTGGTGGTACGGTCCTTTTTTATGTCCATACCGAATACCCTGGAAGAGGCTGCGCGGATTGACGGATGCAACGACATGGGTGTCTTTTTTAAGATCATACTGCCCCTTTCCATGCCGGTAATCGCGACCTTTACTCTTTTCTTTGCGGTTCGTCACTGGAATACCTATTTCAGTGCATTGATATATATTTCCGATACCCGCAAATGGACCCTGCAGCTTCTGGTTAAACAGCTGGTTATCGATTCTGACGGCGCAGGATTCGGGCAGGCGGTAGGCGCTGATGTTCAACCGCCGCAGGAAACGATACGAATGGCGTCGGTAGTATTATCAATGCTGCCAATCATGTGTGTGTATCCCTTTCTGCAGAAGCATTTTGCCAAGGGCGTTATGCTTGGTTCTGTAAAAGGCTAAGATCTAAAAAATTAATCAGGCAACTAAGCGGTTGTGTTTGAGACGAATTAATACCGCCGGCATTTGACATAAAAACTGAAGCCCGGTACAGTCGTATTATGAGTGAGTACCTGATCGAAGGGGGCGTCCCCATTAAGGGCGTTATCCGGGCAAGCGGGAACAAGAACGCCGCCCTTCCCTGTATTGCCGCCGCCCTTCTGACCGATGAGCCGGTGATTTTACGGAACATCCCCGATATTGAGGATGTCCAGGTGATGATGGAAATATACACCGCTTTTGGCGGCGCGGCGGAGTCTATCGGCCCCAACGCCTGGCGGCTCTCACTGGGGAATGTCAAAACATCGGAAATTCCTTTGGAACAGGCCCGGAAAATCCGCGCCTCCATTTTGTTTGCGGGGCCCCTTTTGGCCCGGACCGGCAAGGCGGTCCTGCCTCCCCCCGGCGGGGACGTGATAGGCCGCCGCCGCCTGGACACCCACTTTCTTGCCCTTACCGAACTGGGCGCAAAAGTTAAAAGTAACAGCGCCTTTGTGTTTACCGCCAAGACTTTAAAAGGGGCCGACATCTTTCTGGATGAGGCTTCGGTTACCGCCACGGAAAACGCCGTCATGGCGGCGGTGCTGGCAAAGGGCGAAACCATCCTGACCAACGCCGCCAGCGAGCCCCATGTGCAGGACCTCTGCAATATGCTGGTCTCCATGGGGGCCCGGATTAATGGCATAGGCTCCAACATTCTCACCATTAACGGGGTAAAAAAACTTTCGGGCTGTGATTTTGAGATCGGGGCGGATTTTATGGAAGTGGGATCCTTTATCGGCCTGGCCGCGGCCACCGGTGGGGAACTTACCATTGAAGGGATCAGGCGGCGGGACCTGCGGCCGGCGAAGCTGGCCTTCGGCAAGCTGGGGATCAAGTGGGAGCATGAAGGGACCACGATTCACGTACCGGCGAGGCAGGCCATGGCGGTCAATACCGATCTGGGGGGTATGATTCCCAAAATCGACGATGCCCCCTGGCCGGGCTTTCCCCCGGATTTAACCAGCATCATCACCGTGGTGGCCACACAGGTCAAGGGCACGGTTTTGATCCACGAAAAGATGTTCGAGTCCCGGATGTTCTTTGTGGATAAACTCATCGGCATGGGCGCCCGGATCGTCCTCTGCGACCCCCACCGCGCCGTGGTGACCGGTCCCGCCCGCCTCACCGGATCGGAACTGCACAGCCCCGATGTCCGCGCCGGCATGGCCATGATCATCGCCGCCATGTGCGCCCAGGGGAAAAGTGTGATCCGCAACATCTACCAGATTGAACGGGGTTACGAGCATATTGTGGCGCGGTTATCTTCGTTGGGCGCGCGGATAGTCAGCAGATAATATCAGCCCTGCTGGGATGCGAGGCTGATTAGGGAAATCACGAACAGTACCCCTATCCCTGCCGCAAAGATCGCCACGGCGCTTGAAAAGCCCAGGCTAAGGGTGGCCCAGATTCCCAGGGTATTAAGAATATACCGGTAAAAATGTACCAACCCGTTAAAAACCAGGGGCAGCACAAAGAGCATGGGCACGGCAATATACCGGGGCCGTTTTTTTGCCCGGTACCGCCATCCGATGATGATGATGAAAATCGCCATGGGCAGGAAAATCAGGGGTTCGCAGAGCCGGTATATTGCTTCGGATTCAAAAACCTGGGGAATATACCCATAGGGGCCCAGGTTTTTTGCGGCGCTAAAGAGTTCCATGATGCTGAGGTTGTCCGTTCCCCGTTTTACCCGTGAGAGGAGCAGGAAGTCCTCATAACTCATGTCCAGGATAAGCTCCGTATCCCCGGCGGGCTTCCCCTCGGGAAATTCCCATGTTGGTTCCCAGCGTTTATTTTTGTCATAGCGATCCAGTGCCCGCATCATCACCACAATCCGCCGCTGCCCATCCAGGGTCATGGGGATTATCTTGGCGTAAGGGGCCCTGAATCGGGAGTCCATCCGGGTTTCTGCATCAAAAGAGATAAACTCAAGGTCAAACCCATAGGATACATCGGAAAAGCATGAAATTGATGAGAACCGGATCATCCCCCGGCCCAGGCCCCCCGGATTGAGGGGGATGGAATATACCGCGCCGGTAAGAGCGTCCCCCATTGCCAGGTCCATTTCGTCGGTAAAGAAGGCAATTTCATGGGTTCCCGCATTACTTTTGGCAAGGAAATTCGCCACATCCGGGTCTGTGGGGGTTAAATCGGAAAGTTCCAGAAAAATATAATATGCCCTGATCCATTCCCCGGCGACCAGTGCCTCGTAGCCGGATTGTTTCAGGTGATAAAGGGAGTAGCGTTTTTCCTCATAGGCGCTGGGGGCCAGGGATGTCTGGTCATTCCACGCCTGAGCCGCCACACGGGTGGCTTCGGCCTGCTCGGGGCTGCCCGGTTTTGCCAGCCGGATCCCCAAAGTCGCAAGCCAGTGGGCGTCATAGTAGCGCGCTTCTTTTCGGGCGGCTTCCGCCATGGAAATGGCCTCCGGAGCGGAAACCGGCTGCCGTTGCCCCGGCATTCCCGTATGGGCCGTATCCGGTTCCGCTGCCGCCGATTCTTCCTCATCCTGGCGGATGCGGAATTCATCCGTTTTGATATCCGCTTCGATTTTGAGCCGCTCAAGCCCCGGACTGCCGGGCCATATCCCCTCACAAATGATGATAAACTGGGAAGCCTGGGGCCATTCCCCCAGGGCGGCGTGTCCTTCGGCCCGTTCTTTAGACAGGTGGTAGAGCTGGCCCCGGGAACGCAGATTGGTCCTGAAATCCTCCGCCCTGGGCTGGACCAGAAAAAACAGCAGCCCGTAGATCACGGTGGCGGCTATGGCAACGATGATAGATCCCGTAAGGCGTTTAAAGAATGCAGGGGAAAACCTGACAGTACCTTCTTCAGGCTCCGCCTTAAGGCCAAAGGGAATAACCAGGGCGGTCATGGCAAGGGCCGGGTAAAGGCTCAAGAGCGTGAACGCCCCCTGGATAAGGCGCCATTGGCGGGCAAAATAGGGGATCGGCGGCTCTTCACCCTGAAAAATATAGCGGAAGATCATAATCCCCAGGGCGGAAAGTATCATATAGTAGACAAAAATCGCCTGAGGGGAAAAGAAATGCGCTTTTTTAACGTTAATCGCCATCGTTTGCCCTTTGAAGGTTCATTGTCAACCAGTTCAGGCTGGTATAGAGGCATATCAGGACAGCAAGGACGCAGAAGGCCAGGGGAGTGATGCAGGACGCGGGAACAAGGTCTCCCAAAAAGTTTGCCAGGAACTTCTGTATATCATCCGCATTGAGAAAGGTTTCCAGAGCCAGGATGCCCCGAAAGGCCAGCGCCCCCAAAAAGAGGTTTGCCAGGGGCCAATTACTGAAATTCAGAACAAACCGCAGACATGCCAGAAGGAAGATAAGGGGGATCGCATAAAAAAGGAATGATTCCATCCCGCCGCTAAAACGGCGCTCAAATTCCCGGCCCGTAAGGGAAAAGTCAATGGTAAGACTCTGTAAGGACCAGTCCATGGAAGCCCGGAATGGCACAGGGGGCAGAGTGATGATGGTATTATTCGGCCCGAGGGGCGTCTCCTGGTAGATCAGGGGCTGTCCCGGCAGGGAAACTACCCGTGAACCCGATACTTCTGCCGGGTCCCGGAGGAGCACCATGACATTATCCGCCTGGGACAGGATAAGCCCCGGACTGCCCAGTTTTTTTGGCGTCCTTTGTTGGAAAGAAACACGGGCAAGGCCGCCGGTCCCCAGGGAAATTCCGACGCTAAAGGCGCCGGCAAGGACAACAAGGATGATAATTGACAGGATGGCGGAAACATGCCGCCTGACGGAATAACTCAGGCCCAAAAGGAGGCTGAAATAGACCGCTACCGGAAGCGCCCATTGGATCGCGGTAAAGAGCTCCTGCAATATGTTTTCCGGCCTCGGAGGGAGGAACCGTACCGCATCAATTCTGATATGAAGATAATGTACAATAGCCGCCGACAAGAACAGGGCGGTGAAGCAGAGACTAAAAAAAAGCACCAACCGCAGAAGGTTCTTCACTTTCTAAGCCTAACATGGGGAAACCGCTATTGCAAGCATGACCCAGGGGCAATCAAAATTTATAAACAGGTTTTCCACAGCCAAAAAAGGGCAAAAAGAGCCGGATTTATGCATTTTTGACGTTTTTTGGGGACAAGGGATCGGAAAAATATCCTAATTCTTGTAAAAAAATACCGTAATTCTATATAGGATAAAGAATTACGGAATTATTTCCCCGGACCTTCGTATGAAAAAAGCTTAACCTGTATAAAAACAGATACACCCCCTCTTTTTATACAGGACTATGAACAACTTATCCACAAGCTGTTATTCGGTGGGCTTTTCGGGTAATGCCTTCATCTTTTCTTTCAGATCCGCCAGCAGCAGATCCGCGGAGCTATCGGACTTTTCCAGCTCCGCAAAGCGTTTTTCCAGGCTATTGTTGGAAGAAAGGTCCTCCAACTCAACGGAGGCGTCAGCCTGGGCCTCCATCTGATCGACTTTTTGGGACATTCGATCAAAGGCGTCAAAGGCATTGCGGTTTCCCGACATGGAGGACATGGTATCCTGGATTTTCTGCTGGGCTTCGGCCCGTTTGGCGCGGGCCACCAGCAGATTCTTGTCCCGCTGGGCCTTTTCAAACTTGTTTTGCAGCTCCATAAGGGATTTTTTCAGCTTTTCCACCGAATTTTTCTGGGCTTCCCACTGTTTTTGGTATTCCAGAGCATCATTATCGGTTTCCTGTTTGCGGAGCAGCGCTTCCTTGGCAAGGTCGTCCTTCCCCGCCTGGACCGCCAGCATGGCCTTTCGTTCCCACTCCCTGGCCAGATCGGTCTGCTTCGCCACTTCCCGTGCAAGCCGTTTCTCATCCGCAATAGCCATGGCCACCGCTTTTTTGGATTCGATAAGCTGTTCGCTCATATCAATGATGGCTTGATTAAGAATCTTCTCAGGCTTTTCGGCCTTACTGATAAGATGATTCACATTGGAAGAAATAAGTGATTTAAGTCTTGAAAAAATACCCATATTATTTAAACTCCCCGTTTATCAGCAAGCCTAGCCCAGGAAAACCTGTCCGGCATTATCAATGGCAAGAATGGTCTTACATTCAGAACAACGGAAACGCCCCTGTTTTAGCGCCCTTAGCTTTTTGGAACAGAGGGGGCAGGTAAAAACCTTGGGGAACAGGGACGTCGATTCCCCGGCAGAACCGCTGCGGAAAAAATTAAGGGAATCTTCCAGATTATCTTTGATATTAAAGAACCGGGAAAGCCCCAGGAGCTGGAAGACCTCATAGACCCTGGACTGTATTTCCAGGAGCACCACGTCTCCGCCCCGGGGTTTTACCGCTTTAAGGAAGGTGGTAAAGGACCCAATACCGGTAGAAGAAACATAGTTAAGCCCGCCGCAATGAAACACAAGCCTGATGAAACCGTTATCTATAGCTTTTTGAACCCGTTTTTGAAAATAGTTGGAATTGTAGGTATCAATATAACCAATAAGGCAGAGGACAAGGCATCCCTCCGTGTCATCTACATTCTGGAGTTTTATTTTGAGATTGTCATCTTTTTCGTCGTCAAACCCGGAAATTATCTCGTTGTTTGTCACGACATTCCTTCGTTCATAAGATGGATTATAAACGAATTTGCCATGCCGTGTAAACCAGTCCCCCGGTAACCGTGCCCGTTACAAACTCCGGTTGTAGGGGGTGGAGTTTTTATTGAGTTCTTGAAAATAAGTTGTTTCTATGACATATTGATAGTGAGAGAATATGATAGGACCTGATGATGTTATCTACAAAAACCGGTATGTCTGGAACCGGTATAAAAACGAACTCAACAAGCAAAAACATCACATCAGTTTTGAGACCGCTTCTTATGTCTTTGATGATCCTTTCTACACCGAGGAATTTGACGAAAACAATTCAATTTCCGAAGAAAGGTTCAATGTTACGGGTTCTGTAACCGGTTTAATTAACAATACACTGGTAACCGTTTCAGTTGTATACCGGGGTGATTTAATACGGGTGTTTTCGGCGCGGGAAGCTGACCCCTCGGAGGTAAAAGATTACTATGAACAATTCGAAGAATACCTTGGAAGCCAAGATGAAAATTGACGAAGAAATAGCGGAAATGAAAAATCATCCCATAGATTATTCAGATATACCGCAGCGGAAATCCGGCAGTCCGGTTCGGCTTGCTCATAAGGAATTTCTTGATAACTTGCCGCCCGACCTTGTTCAAGAGATGGCGCACCGCAGGCTTAAAGAATTAAAAGCCGCCGGATATGAAATACCGGGGAGCGCAAAGGCGCCTGTCACCACCGAATGACTCCCCGCTACGGCTTCAGCCCCCCTGCAACCGTGCCTTCCCACGGGCACAGACACGGCGGCGGGAGGGCGGCGCATTGCCGCTTCCATCGCCCGTCCTCGAAACTGCGAACCTGCGGTTCTCAGTTTCTGCGGGTTCGCGATGTTCAGCGGCAACGCACCGCCCTCCCGCCGACTGCCCGTGATCGTTTTGCCATAGATGCGTGCCCGTCACAAACTCCGGTTGCAGGGGGGCTGCGCTGGTTATAGGGAAACGCTTTGTCGGTCCCTTTTGGGGCAAAAAAAGGTCGTCTCCCCGCAGGGGGAAACGGCCCTGTCTGCGCCAAACACTCTCGTCCGGCGGTGTCTGGTCGGCTTCGCTTAGTCTTTATCATCAGGAATTTCTTGTAAGATTTTTTGAGCGGTAATATTTTTAATTTCTGTATGCCGGGGAATAGGTATCTTCTTTTATATATCATGGTTTGCCCCGTTACGGTAAAAAATTACATTCCTTTCCTTGAGTATTTTTATAAAGTCGTTGCGTTTTATATAGCAACCTGTAAAACACCTTTATACTCTTTAACTTCTAAAGTCCCATCCTGTATCCAGCCAAAGATTTCCAGCAATGATTTTTCAAAGTCCTCTTTGTTTTCGCCCTGTGTGGTGTATTCCGGATAATCGTCAAGATGTCCAACGTAAAAACCATCTTCCATGACATAGCTATATCTTAGTTCCATCATTGCCCCCTAATGCTTTAACCATGACTTAAACATAGTATGAAAAAGGGTTTTTTACTAGCGGAAAACACCCAGCCCCCTGCAACCGTGGCTCCCCACGGGCACAGACACAGTGGCGGGAGGGCGGCGCATTGCCGCTTCCATCGCCCGTCCTCGAAACTGCGAACCTCCGGTTCTCAGTTTCTGCGGGTTCGCGATGTTCAGCGGCAACGCACCGCCCTCCCGCCGACTGCCCGTGATCGTTTTGCCATAGGGAAGCGTGCCCGTCACAAACTCCGGTTGCAGGGGGGCTGCGCTGGAATGGGGAAGCGCAAATTGGGAGCCAAGCGCCTTCTCTTCCCTCTGTGTCCTCTGTGTAAATTCTCTGTGCTCTCTGTGGTTAAATTCTTCTTCCCTGTTGGGCCATAAAAAAAGGCCGTCTCCCCGCAAAGGGAAACGGCCCTGTCTAAGCCAAACACAACATCCAGAGGTGTCTGGTTAGCTTTGCTTACTACAGCCCAAGTTCAGTGCGTTCTAGGTCGGACAAGTCAGAGGAGAAATACAACTCAATCAAAGCCCCATCTGCTTCAATTGTCTTTTTCTTCAAGCCGGCACCAACACTGATGGTAGTACCATCAAAAAGATACGAACCGGAAAAATAATAAAAGGCATGATCCTTCGTTTCTGCGGTGAAGTCAATGTACTGTATGCCAAGGATAGATTTAACCTCATATGTACCTGTAGTTTTATACGTTGTGCCACTCCAGGTTTCTTCCGCAGTGTATTTACTACCCGGTTCCAAGGTTACCTTATAGTGACCTGAACCTCCTGAGGAATCACCTTCATACACACCATCATAACACGCAGCCAACCCAATGCCGACAGCGAGAACCACGAACAGGCCGATAAGGGCCTTAGAAACTGAAAGCTTTTTCATGAAAAGCCTCCTTGCCTTTATTAACCTTCCCACAAGGGAGGCCTCTTTTAAGCCGTTTATACGGCGTAAAATACAGGGGATATAAAAAAGCCGCCCTTAGGCGTCCCATCACGGACGGCAAAGGCGGCGTTCTTTCGGAAAAAATGTGAATAAATATG
>BOAV01000078.1 GCA_026002045.1 Spirochaetia bacterium
CTCTTGAACATCTCGACCGTTTGATCCAACATTCCCCCGGCAGCGTTGACTGCCCCAAGGCTCATGGTTAGATTTTACCTTGAGATTCCACAAGCCCTTCGGTTAGATTTTTACGTGAGACATCACGGCGGAACGCAGAGGCGCCTGACACCGAATTGGGGACGATCACTGGCAGTCGGCGGGAGGGCGGTGCGTTACCGCTGAACATCGCGAACCCGCAGAAACTGAGAACCGGAGGTTCGCAGTTTCGAGGACGGGCGATGGAAGCGGATATTCGTCATGCCTTTAAAACTGTCCGCTTCATCGGTCAGTACAAGGATCGTGAAGATGTGATGTTGCTTTTAGGGTTTGACACGAAAGCAAACCCGGTAGAAATTTTGTATAATGAGTATGGGAAAACTGGTGTAAACGTGTTCCACGCTATGCCTTGTCAAAGCAAATTTTTAGGAATGTTCGAGGGAGATTAAACCGTATGACAGACATTGAAATAAAGACCGGGATTACCGATGCGGAATGTGACCGCCTGGACAAGCTGATCACCAACGGCGATTTTGAGGTAGGGCCGAACCTTTTAAAACAGGGCATTAAGCCCGGAGAGCTCCGAAATACGCTGCTGTTGAGAAACATGGATCGGGAAGTTGTAGACTATGTGCGCTCCCAGGCGGCGGCGGCTCACAAGAGCCAAACCGAAATAGTCAATGAAATAATCCATGAGAAGATCGCCGTTGGTATATAAGGGGGTCACAGGGAACGCAGGGGTGCCTGACACCAAATTTGCCTAGTGTCCCTGTATATAGCTTAGGGGGGACGGCCTTTTTTATGGTCCAAAGGGAACCGACAAAGCGTTTCCCCATAACCAGCTCAGCCCCCCTGCAACCGGAGTTTGTAACGGGCAC
The DNA here is from genome assembly GCA_026002045.1 of Spirochaetia bacterium. Taxonomy (GTDB): domain Bacteria; phylum Spirochaetota; class Spirochaetia; order Treponematales; family Breznakiellaceae; genus BNUT01. Next base: position 897 of record BOAV01000078.1, read on the forward strand.
GCTTCCCTATGGCAAAACGATCACGGGCAGTCGGCGGGAGGGCGGTGCGTTGCCGCTGAACATCGCGAACCCGCAGAAACTGAGAACCGGAGGTTCGCAGTTTCGAGGACGGGCGATGGAAGCGGCAATGCGCCGCCCTCCCGCCGCCGTGTCTGTGCCCGTGGGGAGGCACGGTTACCGGGGGGCTGGCCCCCCCTTGCCAAGCCTCTCATCTTCATCTATACTATTTTTCTATCGTAATTGATCTTATGAACTTTATATATAGATAGGAGAAATTCCCATGAAACGGACTTATCAACCCAGCAAAGTAAAGCGGAACCGGAAATTCGGGTTCCGGGCCCGGATGAAGACCCGGGGCGGACGGCTTGTGTTAAAGCGCCGCAGGGCAAAGGGGCGGATTAAACTCAGCGCTTCCGACGAGAAGAAGCCCTTCTAGTGCTTAAAGGCTCTATCGAAGGGGTGGATCTGCCGGTCCGGTCCCTTCGGTTCAGAAGTTTTGAACGGCTCAAGGAAAGGGAAGGGATTCGGGAGGTTTTCAGCAGGGGACGGGCTTACAACTGTCCCGGCGCGAAGTTGTTTGTGTTGAAAAACGGTCTGGACCATAACCGGATCGGATTTACCCTGGCGCGGAAGTACGGCAATGCGGTGGAGCGGAACCGGGCCAAACGGCTTGGCCGGGAGGCTTACCGGCATCTGCGGCCCCGGCTGCAGGGTGGTTTTGACCTCGTTTTGCTGGTGTACCCTGCAAAACCCCAGCTTGCGCCGGTCAAAATCGGTTTTGCGGATCGGTTGAATCAACTCAAATTCCTTTTCGGCAAAGCCGGTTTGTTTAAGAATGGTTGAATAATGGTGACATTACGGAAATTAGCGTTGCTTTTGATCCGTTTTTATCAAGGTGCTGTTTCTCCCCATTTCCCCCCCAGCTGCCGGTATGTACCGACCTGTTCTGCCTATGCCTATGAGGCGGTGGAGAAATACGGCGTTTGCCAGGGTGTTTTTTTGGCAGTCAAACGGGTTTTGCGCTGCCATCCCTTGCACCGGGGCGGTTACGACCCGGTACCCTAATTGAACTGTGCGGCCAAGAACCCGCTTGCGCGGGGGAGGCCGCACGAAAATGGAGTTATATGGAAAAGCGAACATTACTAGCGGTTGTGCTTTCGATAACGGTGATGCTGGTCTTTTATTTTGTCCAGGGCCTGTTTATGCCTGTGCCGGACCCTGCGGCGCAAACCGCCGCCGGTCAGTCCGCGCCGGTTACTGCGGCTCCCGGACCTGTGCCCTTACCCGGACTGGTCCCTGTTACAGAGGCCCCTGTTCCCGCTGCGGGAAATGCAACAGAAGTTGCTGGAGTGGAAACGGGGCTTTCGGCCGCCGCCAATACCCCCGCCGTGCCCCTCAATGAAGAGCGTGTTTCCATTGATACGGACCTTTTTACCGCGGTTCTTTCAAATGTTGGCGGGGATCTGGTTTCCTGGAAACTCAAGGAGCATAGCGACCAAAACGGTTCCCTGGAAATGATCTTCTCCGGGGACAGCGAAGCCCATGCCCTCACCGTGGCTTTCGGCAATCAGGACGCCGCGCCGGTAAGTACCCTTTTCAATGTAAAACGCATCGACGACTATACGGTTGAATTTTTTCAGGATTTTGTGCTTCCCCCCGGAACCGGCAGTTACGGCGGCGGTACATTCCGTTTGACCAAGCGTTACAGTTTTAAGCCCAGTGAGTACATGTTTGAACTGACGGTCTCCCTGGACGGCGGTTATTCGGTTTCGGGCTTTAATTTTCCCGGCGCTTTGGGTGGTTCCGGCGCGGCCTATACCCTGGGCTTCGGCCCCCAGATTGGGCCCTACTTCGAGAAACTGGATCAGCGTTACGAGTACCGCAATTACTATAGTTTTATCAATGGCAAACGAAAGACCGAAAAGGTAAACAATGTCCTCAACAATTCACGGGCAACCTGGTCCGCCATTGCGGGGAAATACTTCACCTTTATCGCCATTCCCTATCTGGCCCAGTACGATATGGTCTTTTCTGATAAACCGGAACCGGGCGTCCCCGGCGCTTCCCGGCTGTACATCATCCGGCCCAGCCTGAACGCTTCCCGTTCCGAGGATGTGTACCGCTTCTATCTGGGCCCCAAAACCCAGGATGCGCTGGCGGTTTACAATAACGGAAGGAACGGGTTTGACATCAGGGATATGCAGTTAATCGATGTGGCCTCCGGGGGGCCCCTGGCCCCGCTGGAGAAGGTCCTCAAGTGGCTCCTGATGATTTTCCAGGGGATTGTGCACAATTACGGGGTGGCGATTATCCTGCTGACCCTGCTGGTTAAGGTCCTGCTCTTCCCCCTCACCAAGAAGGGGTCCGAGTCAACCCTCAAGATGCAGGCATTGGCCCCTAAAATCAAAGAAATTCAGGATAAGTACAAGGAAAAGCCCCAGGAAATGAACGCTAAAATGGCGGAATTCTACAAAAAAGAGGGCTACAATCCTCTTTCGGGCTGTCTGCCCATGCTGCTCCAGATTCCGATTTTCTTTGCCATGTACAGCCTCTTTAACAACCACTTTGACCTGCGGGGGGCCATGTTCATCCCCGGCTGGATTCCCGATCTTTCCCTCCCCGAATCGGTGTACAATTTTGCCCCTTTCCGAATCCCCCTGCTGGGCTGGAGCGATATCCGGCTGCTGCCCTTTATCTATGTGGGTTCCCAGCTTCTCTACGGAAAGGTAACCCAGACCCCGGATCAGAAGAGCAACGCCCAGATGAAGATGATGCTCTACGCCATGCCGATAGTGTTCTTCTTCGTCCTCTACGATGTGCCTTCGGGGCTGCTTTTGTACTGGATCATGTCCAACGTGTTAACCATGGTACAGCAGCTTGCGATCAACAAGTATATGGCCCAGAAGCGGGCCGCCATGGCCGCAGCTGGTTCCGACGCCGCCGTAAAGAGTGGGGGTACTGATGGCGGCGGCGGCAAGCCGGTGGCGGCGCCCAAGCTGCCCCCAAAGAAAAAAAAGAAGAAGTAATAGGAGTGCATATATGATATATGAATTTGAAGGCCGTACCGAAAAAGAAGCAATCGATCGGGCGGCGGAAGAACTGGGACTAGAGAAGGACGATTTTGATGTCGAGATACTGGAAACCCAGCGTCAGGGACTGTTCAAAAAGGGCTTTGTAAAGATCCGGGTCCACACCGAACATCCAACGAAGTTCCCCGCGGACAAGCCCGTTGCAACGGGGCAGGGATCAAGCTTTGAGGATGACGATGACTCCATCGGGAACCGCATCCAGGAGCGGGATGCCGATGCGGAACAGTTCAGCCAGGCGGTATTCGGCGACCCCGAAGCCAAGAACGACTTTGAACAGAAGATGATCGATTTTGTGGAGGGCCTTATCGAGCGGATGGGCTACGGCGGCAAGGTTTCTTTTCTTTTCCGGGAAGAACGGAAGATCGGCCTTAAGATCGATTCCCAATATTCTTCCATTTTGATTGGAAAGAAGGGAAAGAACCTGGACGCCCTCCAGTTACTGGCCAACATCTATGCGGGCCGTCAGGGCCGGGAAGATATGCGGGTCATTTTGGACAGTGAAAATTACCGCATCCGCCGGGAGGAATCCCTGGTGCGCCTTGCCTATACCGTGGCCGACCGGGTCCGGGACAACCGGAGTTCCATACTGCTGGAACCCATGAACCCCTTCGACCGCCGCCTTATCCATACCACCCTGAACGACATCGCCGATGTGGAAACCAAGAGCGAAGGCGAGGGGCTCTACAAGCAGGTGCGGGTGTACTATCGCGGGTTACGGTGATATGATGCGTCATATAAAGCCATTGATTACATTGATCTTTATCAGTTTGTTGGGGACGGCAGGGCCGCTTTCCGCTGCCACGCTGGAAGATTTGGTTGGTGCGGAACAGGCGGCGCTGCTGAAGGCGGCAGTTGCAGCCGGTGGAACCCTTACCGAGGTGCAGCTTAAAAACCCCGCTCCCCGTCTGGTTCCCCAACATGCCGGTGTCAGGCGTATTGTTGATGAAACCATGAATATCCTGGACCCCAGTCTCTTTGTGGAAACCCTCTCTCTATATGTCAAGCCTGCTGCTTCCGCCCGGCCCGAATGGAGCGCTGCTGAAAAAACCGGCCTCTTTAACGGCGCTCTGGCCATCTCGACCCTTGCGGGTATCCAGTACTATTCCGCAAGCCGTAAATCCATGCGTACCTTCTATGAAATCTCCCAGGTTATTGACGGGCCCAAAACCAAGCGCGGCCTGGCCGATTTTGAGTATACTTCGTCGGAACTTCCGGCGGGGGTGATCACCGTCTATGCCCGCCAGAAAGACCTGACCTTTGGGGACAATATCTATCAATATGAATACCGGACCGAAGCGGACTTTCTTTTGTTTATCCAGGAAAATCTGACCAACATGAACGTTGGAATCATCCGTGCCATGGGCAAGAATAAGCTCCGGTCTCTGGTGGCGGTTATTGACGCCGATGACTATCTGCTTATCTACGCTGTCTCCATGGCCCATGCCGCCTCCATCTCCGGCCTTAGTGAACGGATCGGTAACTCCTTTACCAACCGCGCCGAGGCTATTCTGAAATGGTATTCCGGCCAGGCGGACAAGGCCTTTGCGATACATTGATAAGGTATGAAGATTTTAATTTTATCGACTAAATATACGGGCATGGGGCATGATAGTATTGCACGTGCCCTTACTTATGAATTTGAAAAACATGGAACCACAGTAAAAACTGTTGAAATATTCGATCATGTTTGGAATTATGTTAAAGAAAATGCTCGAAATTATACAAATATTGTCAATAAAAATCCGCACAAGTGGAAATTTTTATATGACTTTGCAGATACTCATGTTAATATTCAGGCGTGGTGTTTTTCCTGGGGGCTTGAAAAGAACTTTTACAGGATCATAAAAGAATTTGATCCCGATATTGTTATATCAGTTCATCCACTCTATGTAATCAATATTCTTAATTTACGAAAAAAATACGCTTTTCGTTTCAAATTCGTTGTTGTGATAGCAGATCTAATCAGTATTGTTAATACATGGATAGATACCAGAAGCGATTTAGTTATAATTCCTACTGTTGACGGCGCAGAGCTTTCCGGGAAACGCAATAAAAAGATGAATTATCTCAATTATGTTGTGAATATGCTGCCGATTAGACCGCAATTTTTATCCTATTCTAAAAAAATCACTTTAGAAGAAATAGAAAAGCCGATCCCTTTAAATAAAGAACTTAATATTCTTCTTATGAGCGGCGGCAACGGAACTATGGAGAGTTTTGCTGTTTTGGAAGATTTATTAAACATAGATAAAATCAATATCAATGTTGTCTGCGGGAAGAACGAAGAAATAAGACAGGGACTTTTAAAAAAATATTCAAGAGACAAAAAGAAGGTGCACCTATTCGGCTTTATTGAAGATTTTGCGCCTTTTTTGGCAGAGCAGGATATAGTCATTATAAGAGCCAGCCCTAACGCTATTTTAGAAGCCTTAAATCTATGTAAGCCTATTATTCTGTCATCTGTGATCTATGGCCAGGAACTGGGAAATATTGATTTTGTCGTCAATAACAAAATAGGTTTCTATTGCCCCTCTAAAGAAGAAATAATAACAACCGTTAAAAAATTAATGGCTGATGATTTTGAATCATTTAAACAAATTAGAAAAAATCAATATAATTTTAGAAAACCGGATGCCCATGTGTCGCTGGCAGAAAATATTATGAAAATACCGGTCGACAAATAAGATCAGTTTTACCTTCTCCTCCCGCGAATTCCGCCCGGCCCGAATGGAGCGCCGCTGAAAAAACCGGCCTTCTTAACGGCGCTTTGGCCCTCTCGACCCTTTCCGGCATCCAGTATATTCTGCAGGCCGGAACACCATGCGTACCTTCTATGAAATTTCCCAGGTGATCGACGGGCCCAAAACCAAGCGTGTTTTGGCCGATCCTGTTTACGGGATAAGTTCGTCGGAACTTCCGGCAGCCCTCAAAATCTATGCCCGCCAGAAGGATCTGACCTTTGGGGATAATATCTATCAATATGAATACCGGGTCGAAGCGGACTTTCTTGTGTTTATCCAGGAAAACCTGACCACCATGAACGCCGGAATCATCCGTGCCATGGCCCACGCCACCTCCCTCCCCAGCTTAAGAGAGCGGATCGGCAACTCCTTTACCAACCACGCCGAGGCGATCCTAAAATGGTATGCAGGGCAGGCGGACAAAGCGTTTACGGCGGCGGGAAGATAGAGCGGAGAAGGCCGATACATTAAGGTGTTATAGGTAATGCAGAGTGCCATACAATAAATTTTACATAAATATTCCCTTTTTTATATATTGGATAAAGATAATAAGAAAATCAGGTCCGGATATAATTGGAATGCCCCAAATTTTCGGAAAAACAGACATGAAATGGTTGAACATTTTGTAGTTTTATGATAACGTAAAATATGCAAGAGCCAAGAGCCAAGAGCCAAGAGCCAAGAGCCAAGAGCCAAGAGCCAAGAGCCAAGAGCCAAGAGAATTATGACACCTCGTTAGACTTTGTCAAGCCCCTCTCGGGATTTTCCCCCATACTATTTGAGTTTTTTCGTTATCTTCTTGTAGGTGGTCTCGCCTTTCTGGTTGATTTCGGTGTTCTCTACTTTGCAAAAACAGTACTATTCTCATCCATGGGAACAGCCGGTATATTGCTTGCTACGGCAATAGGTTTTATTGCCGGTCTCATTTTCAATTACATCTTTTCATTAATTTTTGTATTTAAGCAAATTGACGGGAACGCAAAACAGCACAAAATATGTTCATTTATTTTATTCACGGTTATTGGCATTATCGGGCTTGCTTTAACAGAAGCCGGTATGTACGGTGGTATTCGTATGTTTGGGCAGGAATGGTATCTCATTGTAAAAATTATCACCGCCGGAATTGTGCTTATGTGGAATTATTTGGCACGAAAAATATTGATATTCAAAGGTGCAAAATATGGACAAAAGTAATGTACCAAAAAAGTTCATCGTAATAGGAGCTGGTCCCGCCGGTCTTACCGCCGCCTATAAAATATTAACAGAAATACCGGGGGCTGATGTTTCTGTTTTTGAAGCAACTGATCGTATTGGCGGTATTTCTACCACTCTTTTCTACAAGGGTAATAGAATTGATATTGGCGGGCATCGCTTTTTTTCAAAGAGCAAATTGGTAAATGATTTCTGGCAAGAAATGATGTCCCTTCAAGGAAGCGGTGCGAAAGATGATATACTGCTTGGCACAGACAAAACATATGCAGTTGACGGCCCCGACCCCGAAAAAACCGATGAGGTCATGCTTATCCGCAATCGTATCTCGCGTATTTTCTACCGGAGAAAGTTTTTTGATTATCCCATCAGCCTTAAGGCGCAAACTTTTATTAACATGGGAATTTTTAACACTGTTCTTGCAGGAATTAGTTTTTTGTATTCTTCAATAAAAAAGAGAAAAGAAAATTCCCTTGAAGATTTTTATATCAACCGTTTTGGGAAACATCTTTACGGCATGTTTTTTGAAGATTACACTGAAAAAGTTTGGGGAGTTCATCCTTCTAAACTTTCAGCTTCCTGGGGTGCACAACGGGTAAAAGAACTTTCGATAAGCGCCATCATAAAAGAAGCACTGGCAAAGATTTTCAATCCTCATCACAAGACAAATCAAACATCCCTTATTGAACAGTTTGTTTATCCTAAAATGGGTCCCGGTCAATTATGGAGTATCGTTGCCGAAAAAATACAAAGTTTAGGCGGAACAATTCATTACAATACAAAGGTTATCGGTATTGATGTGGCAAATGCTCAAACAAAAAATATTACAGTCGAATGTAATGGAAAGTGCGAAACAATTCCCTGCGACACACTCCTTTCAACAATGCCTGTTAAAGACCTAATCGAAGCTATCAAAAACGGTGTAAGCGAAAAGGCGCCTGCTCCGATTGCCGATGCCGCAAAGGAACTGCCATATCGTGATTTTATCACCGTAGGCTTACTTCTTAAAAAGCTCAAACTGCAAAATAAAACAAAAATCAAAACGCTTCAAAATATCGTGCCCGATTGCTGGATTTATATTCAGGAGCGGGATGTTCGTATTGGCAGATTGCAGATTTTTAACAACTGGTCGCCTTATATGGTAGCCGACCCTATGAATACCGTTTGGCTTGGGCTTGAATACTTCTGCAATGAGGGCGACGAAATGTGGAATATGGATGACAAGGATTTTATCAATTTTGCCATAGCTGAATTAGTAAAGATAAATATTATCGACAAGGAAGATGTACTTGATGCGACCCGGGTAAAAATTCAAAAAGCCTATCCAGCTTATTTCGGTTCATACGGCGAAATGGATAGTATAAAAACATATCTTGATTCAATCGGAAATCTCTATTGTCTTGGAAGAAACGGTCAGCATAAATACAACAACATGGATCATTCTATGCTTACGGCAATGGAAGCCGTTAACGTAATTAAAACCGGCAGTAAAGATAAAAGTTCAGTGTGGAATGTGAATACTGAGGAGGAATATCTTGAAAAAAATAATCAATAGCCTAATCGAATACAAAAATATATTTGTCCCGATCTTCTCAGTTTTGATGTCGATAAGAAACAGTAATAAGATTTTTCTCAATTCGTTGGATAAACAAAGACGAAACGGATTTATTTTTCTTTGTCTGTTTTTGTCTTTTTATTGCAGTATTGTGTTCTTGTTTCCCTCATTGCCGGATGGTTCTGTATTAAATGGTATAACCTTTGTTGGTTTGGTTTTTCTGGTTTTCCATCTTTTGACTTTCTTTTGTTATAAGTCGGATATATGCACCATAAAAATAGGTGGTGTTAGACTGATAAAGAAAGAGACTGTCATCATATTTTCATCGGCCTGTTTCCTCGTTCTTTTTTTATCATTATTGGCAAATTTCCCCGGAGCGAAATCTAACGATACAAAAGGCCAATGGTACCAAGTCCAAACTTTTGTCTTTAATGATTGGCACCCGGTGATTCACACCTTGTTTATATGGCTGGTAAGCAGAATAATCAATCACTATGCCTTTGTTATTTTTTCTCAAATAACAGTTTTTAGCTTTGGTGTTGGTTATCTTGTGTCAACTCTTGAGAAATGGGGCTATTCAAAGAAGATAGTGCTATTGTCCGGCTGTTTTATAATTTTCAATCCATATACACAAAATATAATGATGTTTGCATGGAAAGATTTGGGACTTACTATCTGTATAACCTATTTATCAATAATGATGATAAATACATATTTATCAGGTGGAGAATGGCTCAAAAAAACTACGCATATCATAGCTTTTTCTATATTTCTTGGTATTGCCGGTAAAATACGTCATAATGGAATATTTTTCACAATACCTCTCGTGTGTCTTATACCAATATGTTATTTTCAAAAAATAAAGAAATCTCTTTTATGCCCCTTTATAACTATAAGTGTTATTCTTGCAATACAATTTCCTTTATATTCTGCGCTGAAAGTTGAATTGCCACATAACACTGTCAGGGAGTCTGTTGGAATTCCTATGACCATTATGGGAGATGTTATGGTACAGGATATTGAACATTTGCCATCCGATGTAAAAATTTTTCTAAACAAAATTGCTTCTGACGATGAGTGGCGGCAAAAATACCGACAGGGAAGCTATAATCATATAAAATTTGCTTCAAACGCAGGTGATGTTGTCGAAAGTATTCCTGTAAAAAATTTGATAAATATGACAATGAGAACCATCAAAAGTAGTCCTAAGTATGCACTGGCTGCCGTTCGGGATGTAACGGGGTTTGTTTGGGAATTAAGCGGAAAAATTGACATGGTGAGTGCGGTATCCAGTACTTCAGAAATGAACGTCATACAGAAAATCCTATATATCGGGTTCCGTTTTTACGACAAAATGGTATTATCTTTTTTACCTTTGGCATACTTATGGACTAAAATAGGCTGGAATATGCTTTTGCTTTTATTGTTTGGATTAATGGCATTCGCAAAAAATGGGAAAACCGCCCTGTTTTTGGTCGCGCCCTCTGTTGCCTACAATTTAGGAACTATGCTGTTACTAAGTGGATATGACATTCGTTTTTTTCATTTTAATGTAGTGATTACTGTACCGCTTATTTTAGTATTGTTATCTAAAAAGGAAAATGAATATTCTAATTAAACAAATCATGAAAAAACATTTATAAAAGCCGCTTCGCTCCTCGTATAGCTTTCACGTTATATGTAATCCCTGAAATTTATGGAATAGTCTCACCGCCTCCATGAGGTTCGAGGAGAATATAAATAGGGTACCTCTAAAAACCTTATAAAACGCTTAGATTTTGGGGTAAAATACTATATAAACGTATGGAATATGTTATCAATTTTGAGTTTTTAGAGGTTCCCAATAGTCAATTGCATACTTGTCCAAAGGCGTTTGTATTGGTTCAGTATAGCCGCTACCCCTTAACCGAACCGATCATGACGCCCCTGATAAAGTATTTCTGCACAAAGGGGTAGATGATGATTACCGGAACCATGGTAACCACGATTAGGGAATACTTGATCACCGCGGCGGCCTCCGCAAGGCGCATCTGGGCTTCGGGGTCGGAAACCGTAGAGGGATCAATCTGGGTGGCCATGAGGATGTCCCGCAGGAAAATTGTCAGGGGGTAGAGGGACTTGTTGTTCAGGTAGATCATGGCGTTAAAGTAGGCGTTCCAGTGACCCACCCCGTAGAAGAGCACCAGGACGGCAATAATCGCCTGGGACAGGGGCAGCACGATCCGTATGAAATACATAAAATCCCCGC